>JBIKUE010000065.1:0-28753 GCA_044347755.1 Saprospiraceae bacterium | reverse complement strand
TGCTTGCGAGCTGCAACGACGTGGTACCGGATGTACTGACGGGCATCGTTGACGAGGCAGACAACTGCGGCGTAGTGACGATGGAACAGAATCCTGTACCTGGCTCTGCGTTCGGTAACATCAACGGCGGTCAGACGACGATCACAGTAACAGCTACGGATGCGAGCGGCAACACGACTACTTGCAATGTAGTGGTAACTATCACAGACGATACGAATCCTGTGATCAGCTGTCCTTCGAGCATCGTAACAGGTACGGACGTAGACAAGTGCGACGCGGTGGTAACCTACTCGATCCCGACTGCTACGGACGATTGTCCTGGCGTGGTGGTAACACTTACTGCCGGTCTGGCGAGCGGTTCTGTATTCCCGCTGGGAGTAACGAACGTACAATACACGGCAGTTGATGCCGGTGGCAATATCGCGGTGTGCGACTTCACTGTAACGGTAGAAGACGATCAGACGCCGACGGCAGTATGCAAAGACATCACGATCAACCTGGACGCTTCAGGCAATGCGATCATTGTAGCGGCTGATGTTGACGGCGGTTCTTCTGACAACTGCGTAGGCTTTACGCTTGCGATCAATAACGGTTCGTTCACTTGCGCCAATGTAGGCGACAACAACGTAACCCTGACTATAACGGATGTTGCAGGTAATGTATCCACTTGCGTTGCTACGGTAACGGTAGTAGACAATATTGCTCCGACGTTCACTTGTCCTGCTCCTGTGACAGTACCAAGTTGTACTTCGACAGTGCCGAACGTGATTTCTGGTCTGACAGCTACCGACAATTGCGGTGTAGCGAGCATTACTCAGAATCCCGTTGCGGGCACAGACTTTGGTCAGTTGAGCGGTAACTCGGTGGACGTTACGGTAACGGTAGTAGATGTGAATGGCAATGTATCTAGCTGTGTAGTGGTGGTGACGATCCTGGATCAGGGTCCACCGGTCTTTGTAAACTGTCCAACCAGCATGATCATGATTGGCAACGATCCGGATCAGTGCAACGGTAAAGTGAACTGGCCGATTCCTGTTGCACTGGATGAGTGTCTTCCACTTGCCAATGTGGTGCAAACCGCTGGTCCGGTTCCTGGTTCTGTAGTTCAGATTACTTGCCCTGCAACGCCTATCACTATTTCGTACAAGGCGACAGATGGCGTTGGAAATATGTCTACCTGTACCTTCCAGGTAATGGTAGTGGATACCGAAAAGCCTGAGTTTGATGCAGATATTGTGATGCCTGGTAACATAACGGTTTCCTGCGAATCAGTTCCGACCAATTGCATCCAGCGTCCAGGCGGATTATGTACTCCGCTGAACAACGGCGATGTAAACGACAACTGTACGGCTTCTGCCAATCTGGTGCTTAACTTCAACCAGATCAGCACCCAGAATCCCAACCCTGCAGTTTGCGGTCATTACAACTATGTGATAACCCGCACCTGGACGGTAACAGATTGCGCCGGTAATGCCTTGGTACATACTCAGGTCATCACGGTACAGGATGTTACCAAGCCAACTGCGGTATGCAAGAACATCACGGTAACACTCAATGACTTTGGCACCTTTACTATCAACCCACGCGATCTGGATGGCGGCTCAACAGACAACTGTGCAACGAACGCAAATCTTACCTTCACTGCAAGCCAGACTACCTTTACTTGCGCAGATCTGGTGAATAGCCCGATTGCAGTTACCTTGACAGTGACAGATCCATGCGGTAATTTCTCTACCTGCACGGCCTTTGTAACGGTGCTGGAAGGTAATGGAGATTGCACGCCACAGTATGACATAGATGGTTCTGACCCGTGTGTGTGCCTGGATAATGCCACAACACTTGATAATGGTCAGTTCAGAGAGGTAATACAAATCCACGGTCTTGCCGGACAAACCTGGCGTATTGCGAGCAGCACCGGATTGTTCCTGGCTACCAGCCCGGCTCCGCCTGCTTCACCTGTTTCAGTGCCTGCTAACACCCTTTTGACCAACGGTCAGGTGGATGGTTACGACAACGATGGCGATGGCCAGACGGACGAACTCGATGAACGCGTGTATTACACATTCACGGGTCGTCATGTGGATGGTCAAGGTTACACTGCAGTAGTGCGCAGCAACCTGAATGATGAGGTAAAACTTGAGAACAAGTGCTACTATCCATCGCCATATTTCACGGACGAGCTGTTTACCGACGATCCATTGTGTCTGGGAACGCCAGCCTTTACCATCAAGGTTGCTGAATACAATAACGCGGCCGGCGGTGTAGTACAGGGTTCTGTAATGGTTAATGGTGTTGCAACCAACGTATTTGATGCCGCATCTCTGGGTATAGGCGCTCATACAGTTATGGCTACGTTCAATGCCGGTGATGCTCAACCATTCCTGCGCGTGAATGATGTAGTGATCTCCGGTAGTGAGGCTGCTGCTATTGCAGACCCTGGTTGCAGTCAGAAGATTACCAAAGTGGTGAACGTTGTGGAAACGCCAACGACCCTTATCTGTAATGACCTGGTGTATGTTTCTATTGATGCAGACTGTGTAGAATCTGTAGGAGCCGATGATGTCCTCGAAGGCACTTATTTCTGCCTGGATGACTACCGGGTTGAAGTGGATAAAACGCTTCCATATGGTAATGGCCCTTGGACGCTGGCAGACTTCAACGCTTCTGATATTGGCAAAACCTACCAGTACCGAGTAGTACGAATCACAGGAACAGCTAATATATGCTGGGGGGATATCAAAATCGAAGATAAGCTGGTTCCAGCATTGACTTGCCCGACAGATGTAACAATTGCCTGCTCTGAATCCACCACTCCGGCCGTAACTGGCCAGGTAGGCATCACGGATTGCAGTGCTACGACGACGGTTATAGACGACGATATTCAGGACAACGGCGAATGCGGCAGCCCGCGCCAGGTGATCACACGTACGTTCATTGTAACGGATGCGTGGGGTAACCAGGCACTGTGCCAGCAAACGATCACGGTGAAAGCCTTTGATCTGGCTGAGCTGGTAATGCCTGCCGATATTACGGTAGACTGTGAAACAGCTTATCTGAACCCACAGGCAACAGCGCCAGCGGTTACAGGTCAGCCTAGCATTGACGGCGCGCCGATTGGCACCAGCACTTGCTCAGCGACCTTTGGTTACACGGATGTTGTGCTGAGCGGTTGCGTAGGAACTACCGAGATCCTGCGTACCTGGACAGTGAAGAACTCCTGTCTGCCGATTGGCCAGGGTAACCCTGTAACGCACACGCAAGTAATTCGTGTGAAAGACTTCGCAGGTCCTGCCTTCGTATGTCCGCCAGCGGTAACGGTGTCTACCGATCCGTTCCAGTGCTGCGCTACAGCCGCTCTGCCAAGCATGATCGTATCGGAAGGCTGCTCTCAGATCACGAATCTGGAAGCTAAAGTAACCGGCACGAACCCGAACAACGGCAATATCGTTACGTTCACGGTAGGCGGTTATCTGACCGACTTCCCTGGCAATAACTACTGGAATCCGGATACACTGGCCGTGTTTAACTACACGCAGTGCATGTTGATGGGCGATTACAATGTAGAGTACAGTGCACAGGATCAGTGCGGCAATATCTCGAAGTGTAACTTCGTACTGACTGTAGCTGATCTGGTTCCACCAACGGTTTCCTGCGATCAGGTAACTCAGGTGGCGCTGACAAACAACGGCGAAGCGACGATTCCTGCTGCGAACCTGAACGACGGCACCACAGATAACTGCTGCCTCGATTTCTTTGAAGTGGCTCGTATGGATGGTGGGGCGTGCACCGGAACTGACTTCGGTCCGGATGTGAAGTTCTGCTGCTCTGACATTGGCGACACGGTGATGGTGGTGTTCCGCGCATGGGACTGCCACGGCAACTCCAACGATTGCATGGTTTCCGTGCTGGTAGAAGACAAGATCAAGCCAGTTTGCCAGTCACCTGCAAACGTATCGGTGAACTGCGAGAACTTCGATCCAAGTCTGTGGAGTTACGGTATTCCAGAAGTGACAGACAACTGCTGCCTTGACACCAACCGGGTGTACCTGGGTCAGATTGGTTTGACGCATTCTGTAAATTATGCACAGTTCGATACGGTGTGCAACAAGGGTACCATTACCCGTACATTCCGTACGTTCGACTGCGCAGGCAATTCCAGTCAGTGTACCCAGCGTGTGATTGTAAACTACCTGCAGGATTACTTCGTGAAGTTCCCGAACGATGTGATTGTAACGGTATGCGACGGAACGGGTAACTTCGGTGAGCCAACCTTCTTCGGTGAAGATTGCGAACTGCTGGGAGTCTCCCATACAGATGAGGTGTTCACGGTGGTGCCTGATGCTTGCTTCAAGATTGAGCGCACCTGGCAGATTATCAACTGGTGTACGTTCAACCCGAACCTGCCACTGATTGAGGTACCGAACCCGAGTCCGAACCCGATCTCGAACCACCCGAGCAACCTGCCTGGACCAACCGTATCGGCTTGCGGAACGATCGTTCCATGGGCTCCATCGGTAGTTAAGATCAATTCTTCGGATCCATCGGCCACGAACTACTGCCGCTATTGGGGCGACGACCCGGCCTTTGGTGGTAACGGTAACGGCATAAACGACGAGGCGAACGGCTATAAGTACAAGCAGATCATCAAAGTGATCGATGGTCAGGCGCCAACTGGCACTTACACTGTACCGGCTTGTGACAACCAGAACTGGTTTACGCCGAACAACAGCCAGCTGTGGAACGAAATGTACTGGTGGGATAATGGCATCCAGACACACGACCTGTGCGAGGAGCCAACCGACCTGAGCATTACGGCTACAGACGCTTGCTCCGGTTCTAATGTGAACATCGAATACCTGCTGTTCCTTGATCTGGATGGCGACGGTACGATGGAAACGGTGGTAAACTCCGTGAATACAGGTATCGCCGGCCTTGGCTGGAACAACGTACTGTACAATAACCTGAACACGCCGAACTTCTCCGGCGGCCAGGCTCGCCAGTTCGACGAGCGTGCGGTACCAACAAACCAGAAATACGGCTTCTCTATCCAGGAGACGGTATCCGGTACGAACAAGACGGCTAGCGTACGCTGGAATACCCAGCAGGCGCAGAACACCCACGTAGTTCCTGAGCTGCCACACGGCACGCACAAGATCAAGTGGTTGGTGAGCGACGGTTGCGGTAACAACAGCGAGTACGAGTACACGTTCACGGTGAAGGATTGCAAAGCACCAACAGTGGTTTGTATCAACGGTCTGAGTGTAAACATCATGCCTACCGGTATGATCACGCTGTGGGCGAGCGACTTCCTGCAGTACACGGAAGACAACTGCACGCCAGCTGGTCAGCTGAAGATCGGCATGCGTAAGTGTGGCTCCGGCACGGGCTTCCCTGCTGATGCGAACGGCAACCCGATCACGAATGTGACCTTCGACTGCTCCGAGCTGGGTACCCAGTGCGTAGAACTCTGGTCGATGGATGCTGCCGGCAACGCTGACTACTGTGAGACCTATGTGATTGTACAGGACAACCTGGGTGGTTGCCCGAATGCCGACAAGCTCAACGTAGTGGGTGAGTTGAAGACCGAAATGACGGAAGGCGTAGAAGAAACGATGGTGAACATCAGTGGCACCAGCACCTTTGCACCACCGTACAGCTACTTCGACTTGTCTGACTCAGTGGGTATATACGCTGTGACGAACAGCGTACCGCTGGCCGCAACGTTCACGATTGCACCGGAGAAAGATGACAACCCGCTCAACGGCGTAACGACCTATGACCTGGTGTTGATGTCTAAACATATCCTGGGTCTGGAGCCGCTCAACAGCCCGTACAAGATGATTGCAGCAGACGCGAACAAGTCTGGCTCGATCACCACGTTCGACATTGTAGAGTTGCGCAAACTGATCCTGGGTATTTACACGGAACTTCCGAACAACACCAGCTGGCGTTTTGTAGACAAAGCCTTTGTGTTCCCGAATGCGAACAATCCATTCCAGAGTACCTTCCCTGAGACAATCTCCATAGCCGATGCTATGGTGAGTCAGATTGACGAAGACTTTGTGGGTGTGAAAGTGGGCGACGTGAACAACACGGCGGTAGCCAACGTGAACATGGCGGCAGAAGAGCGGACCAGCGGTACAGCGATCTTCGATATTGAAGACCGTGCTGTTAAAGCGGGTGAGGAATTTGAAGTGAAGTTCCAATCTGCGCAGTCTCTGAAAGGCTTCCAGTTCACGATGCTGCAAGATGGTCTGAAAACGACAGGCCTTGTAGAAGAAGACGGCATTACTGCCGGCAACTTCGGTACGATCTTCGAGGGTGCAACCACGGTATCTGTGGATGGACCGCAGTCATTCACGCTGCGTATGCGTGCAGAGAAATCCGGCAAGCTGAGCGAAATGCTTGGTGTAAGCGGAGAGATCACCCGCGCTGAGGCATACGACAACAACGGCCGCTTGAATGTAGCGTTCCGTTACGACGGCAAAACGGTTGCCGGTGTAGGATTTGAGCTTTATCAGAACCAGCCGAACCCGTTTGTGCATAAAACGACGATAGGATTCTTCCTTCCGGAAGCATCTGATGCTACGCTGTCGATCTTCGACGAAGCCGGCCGGATGGTGTACCAGCAGAAAGGACAGTTCCCTAAAGGTGAGAATACAGTGGTGCTTGATCGCGCCCTGTTGAACACCACTGGTGTGCTGTACTATCAGTTGGAGACTGACACGGACATGGCGACGAAGAAGATGATACAGGCGAAGTAATGTGTGGGGTTGTAAGACCCTTGTATAAACCACCTCCGTTCTGCGTTTAGGCGCAGGGCGGAGGTTTTTTGTTTTAAGGTGGTCAGAGAAAACTGTTTTTTTTCCAAGAGGATTGGTGTCTTCAGTTGATAAGAAGGTTACCCTTTTGAAAAATTAAAGGCAAGCCAGTGTGAATCAACATATTTGAATGAGCTAAGTATTCTAGTAGAGCGGGATTCATAAAATTGAGTTCAAACGCTAAAAATAAGCTTTTAAGTTGCTATTTATGAATTTTTTATGTATTGTTATTTTATTTATTTTATGTGATAATTATCCTGTAAGTCTCTGCTGTGAATGGTTGCAAAATCATTTTTTTCCAAAAAAAATTTGGTTTACTATATGAATATGTGGCCTTTGGCAATACTTTTGCACCGTCAACGCTAAAAGCGGGGTGTGCCTTTTTACATATTCTGCCTTTTCAGCAATCGATTTTAATCCTGCTATTTTCCTCCACTTGCAGGTTAATCAATCTCCTACCGTTCGCAATCTTCTTCCTTAGCCACAAGCTATATGACGAAATGTCATAGGCCTGTAACTTCCTACTTGCGCCTTGTCGCGACTACCGTAAAGGTCGAAGACGCTTAATCATTTAACCTTGGATTTATTTCTTCACTAATCCTTTGAGGGAATATTTCCTACGCTTCGCTTTTTAATTTTTCAGGCGCCTGAAACAGGCATTGTTCGCGTACAGACGAGCACTTGAAGTTGTTTGCTTTTTCAAAAGCGGCAATTGCAAGTTGCTGTCCAGCCACTGTATTGCACGCGTTCAAACAGCAGGTTTTCAGTCAAAGTTTCGGTTAGTGCCGAATCCTAAAGGTGTTTTGTACGCCTTTAGGCCTTCTTTTTATTGCTAAAACATCCGTTCACAACAAGGCTTTTACCGGCCTCGAATATGTCGACAAACACAACTTCATTGAAAAAGAAAGGCTTGATGCCATCTAAAACACCCGCTAGCGCGAAGCTACCCAATCCCAAGCTCAACGCACGCTGGCGCGATGGCTTCAGCCTCGTGCCGAGTATCCCCGTCGGCTGTGCCGACAACGCAAGGTGGGCGCTTTAGTCCAAAGTGGGATAATTGCCTGCTGATCAAGTATTTTGTATTTGACACACCTTTCATTGGTTGTTTGGCTTATCAAAGTTAAGCTCAAAAAACGAATGATTCAAGTGTAGTAGCGCTAAAATCTGTGCTGTAGTTGTCGGCACAGCCGACGGGAATAGTATGTCACGACGTTGAAACGTCGCGCCAGCGTGCGTTGGGCTTGGGATTTGGGAGCTTCGCGCTAGCGGGGCGAAAGAGGGTTGGGGTTGAGGAGGGTAAAAATGGTTAGGATAACAATGCCTTCAGTACAAATTATGGATGCCCCAACCCTGCGATATCAGGTCCCAAAAATCCGGCAGCGTGCTACATTCCCACATTCTCCTTATTTTAGCTGGTGAAAATATAAAAAATTATGCGCAAATATCTGTCCATTACTGCAATATTAACCAGTTTATTGGTCAGCCATCTGGCGGCACAAAATGCAGTTCCCAGTTTACAGCATCCGCTTGCAGCTTATCATTATACTACGCCGGCAACCCAAGTCAGGAGTCTGGATCATATAACAGTCCGGTTTGTAAATTCTGGCGCCCAGCCTGTAGCTGATGTACTGGTAAAGGCTGAGATTCATGAGCCAGGCGGTCAGGTGGTTACGCTCAGCAGGGAATTGGACTGGGTTGATGCCAGCGCTGATACCCTGGTTATATTCCCTTCGTATACGCCACCTCAGGTGGCAGGCCAATTTACGGTGGTGTATAGCAACAATAAGTATACGTCAAGTCAGGATACCGTACATCGAATGTTTAAGCAAACGGATTATCAAGTATATGCTTCCAATAACGACGTGATAGTGCCTGGCGGTATTGGCTTGAGCGATTCTGCATTTATAGCAGCTGATTTTAACATGCAATTTGGCAGTCTTTTTTTTACCGGGTCAAACCTAACATATTGGCATCCGCATGTGCAATTTGGCATTGCAAATGCGGAGGAGGTGCACACTATATTTCCAACTTCAAACATAATTTTGATATTGCTCTATGATGCAGACCCCTTTGATGAAGGAGGTGTTCATTTTGACACCACCTGGGAAAACCTGGCAGTGGGTTTGGTAGGCTATGGAGAATATGAAATAAAGGGATTCGAATATGAATTTTCTTTGGTATCCGGTTATTTAGAAAATATATTAACCGCTAGCAATGATTTGGATTTGAAGCCAAATCATCCATATTATATTTCATTATACTATAACGGTATTGAAGCAGGTACAGGAAAATGTGTTCAATTTAGTAAGTCCTCTAAAGAAGAATATTTTGACTTCCCGAGTACTCCTTTGTTTGCCGGACAAATGATGCGGAACGGTTGGGATGAATGGACGCCAATGTTGGAATTTCACCCAGTAGCCATTTTTAACAACACTGAATCGCCGCTAAGCCCGGATAAATACACCATTTCTCCGAATCCTGCCTCCTCATCCCTGCAAGTAACACTTGATTTGGATCAACCCAATACAACAGTGACGGTGTCGTTAATTAATGCGCAAGGCAGGCAGCTGCAATACCAAAAATTGCATGGTTTCCAAAGCGGAGTGGTGGTTTTTGATATACAGGATTTGCCCGCCGGAATGTATCTGGTTCGGGTTGCCACGCAAGAGGGCAGGGCTGTCCGGAAAGTTTTGATAGGGCATTGATCTTGATCAGGCTTTTCATCACTCAAATCCTCAAAATCAACAGACTTATTGCGATGGGGTGTTTGCGCGTGGTGGCTGCAAATTTTATTCTAAAAAAAAGCATGCGCCCCGCTAGCGCGAAGCTACCCAATCCCAAGCCCAACGCACGCTGGCGCGATGGCTTCAGCCTCGTGCCGAGTATCCCCGTCGGCTGTGCCGACAACGCAGGGTGGGCGCTTTGGCCGGAATTATGCATGATGTCAGGGCGGAGCTTCGCGCAAGCGAGGAATCAGATCGCTAAAATGCCTGAAAACCGACATTTTCAACAAAAAAACAACTGTGCATGAGTCGTTTCCCCTACTTTTAGGAGCGAATACACCTGTGCCAACAATGAAAAAACTACTTACCCTGGCCTTTTCCTTTGTCCTGTTTTCCCATTTACACAGTCAATCATTCTGGGAGCGCTCGCATGGTCCGAATGGATTGAATGTATCCAAATTGTATTATTCACCTCAAGGAGAGGTATATTCCACTGATTTCAACGATAGAACCTACCGATCGCTAAACAACGGGCTTTCCTGGGAGGAAATATTTGGGCCGGAACCGGGGATAGAGATCAGGAAGCTTAAGGTGGGCTACAATGGCACCCTTTTTTGCGTAGGTTCTGATTGGATTACTAAGTACCGTTCTACGGATTATGGCGATACTTGGGCGGCCATGTCTATACCGGAAAATGTTTATGTTTACACAGAAGCAGCCGACGGCGCTTTTCTGGCCTTGACCGAAAGCGGGATATTGCGCAGTTTCGATTTCACGGATTGGGATACGTTAATGCCCAACCTGGCCAGTTGGTTTTTAGATCAGGACAATCTTGATATCGGTTGGCTCCCGAACGGGACGCTGGTGGCTACTAACCAGAAATGTTATAATCAATTTTCAGGACAATATTTCCTGATTTCAAAAGACAATGGCCTACTTTGGGATTCGCTGCCCGGTGCAGGCAATATTTCCAGAATGGGCTATTTAGGCAACGATACTTATATCTTTTCTAATAAATCCTTCTGCAGCACGGTGTATAAAACCAGTTTGGGCAGCAGTGTAGCCACCCCTTTCCTGGAGGATATGCTCAATACAGTTGATCATCAGTACCTTATATCACCTACTGGAGCGCTGATCGTAAGCAATTGTGACAGCACCCGAATTTCCTATGATGCCGGACTTACCTGGCAAAGCCACGAAGGGGATATGTGTCTTGCCAGAACCAACCAAACCTTGCCAGGCAATCTAGTGCTGGGAGGTCGCAATTATGCTGGGCACCTGATGCGTACCCCAGATGAAGGCAGGCACTGGTCATTCAGCGGATATGGTATTGAGCATGCATGGTTCTTTGATCTTACTTTCAAAAATGCTGATTTGGCTTTTGCCCTGAGTTCGGCCGGTATTTGGCGAACGCAGGATGGTGGCCAAACCTGGCATATTGTGCCGTACGACCAGGTATCCAGGCATGCCGAAATTGACGTATACAACCTGCAAATTGCCCCCAATGGCGATTTATACGTGTGCAGGCCCCGGGTACTGCTACGGTCAACTGATGATGGCGAAACCTTTCAGGAACTTGGGCCCGCTCTTCCTGGACTGCATTTCACGCGTGTATCTGTGCAACCGGGCACAGGCGAAGTTTTTTTAACCACTGACGCAGGCTTATTTAAATCTTCTGATCAGGGACAATCCTGGCAGTTATGGAGCACCCAAAATTTACTGTACCCCACCCCTCTGGCCTTCCATCCGAATGGCGACATCTACTGTGTTTCCTTTGATACCATGCAATCAACATATCTCCTGCTGCGTTCAGAAGATGGAGGTATAAACTGGCAGAACATCCCGTCATTACCTGGTCCTTTCCAGACTATTAACCAGGTGCAGATCATGCCTGATGGGAAAATCCTGGCGTCCAATAGCTGTGCGCTTTTCGTATCAACCGATAATGGCACAACCTGGACCAAGCGTAATGCCCCGAATTGCAATATCTATTCAACAGCCATCAATGCAGCGGGGCATCTATTCTATAGTGATATAAACAGCAAAAAAATCTATAAAACCGAAGACGATGGCCTGTCCTGGACACCTTTGGAAAATCTCCCATCCAGCCTTTACACCGGTATAGTGCATCTGGCTATTGACCCGTCACAGCGCCTTTGGGTGTGCACCGATGGCGATGGTTATTTCAGAACGGTTGGACCTACCGTAGCCGTTCAGCAGCCTCTCGGGCAAACGCCTGAGCTTAGCATTTACCCGAACCCAGCACAGGGTGGTTTTTGGCTAAAAACAGGCCTGGATGAAGCTTCAAAGACCTATTCCATTCAACTGCGCGACCTGACCGGAAGGCTGGTGTTCAGTCGGGAGCAGCAGCAATCTTTTGTGGCTGTACCAGAAAGGTATCATGGTTTATATTTGGTGGAATGCCGGCAGGAAGGACTGCTAATCGGAATAGGTAAAATATTTTTGGAATAAACGCCACATGAAAACCACCATCACCCAATACTACGATCAACTGGCGCCAAACTACGATTCCAACCGTTTTGGAAACTCCTACGGACGGTTTTTGCACCAGCAGGAAGAGGCCATCCTGGAACACCGGCTCAAGCCCGTAAATAATCTGCCCGTGCTTGATCTCGGCTGCGGAACCGGGCGTTTTTTGAAGTTTGCTACTCACGGTCTGGATGCCAGTACAGGTATGCTGGAGGTAGCCAAGCAAAAATTTCCAGACAAAACGCTTCAGCTCGGCAGTGCCTTTACCATGCCCTTCGAATCCAGGAGTTTCGGGGCCGTCTTTTCCTTTCACCTGCTGATGCACCTAAGCGCACCAGATCTTCAAGCGCTATTGGCTGAAGCGCACCGGGTGCTGCAGCCGGGCGGACGTTTTATCTTTGATTTCCCCTCCAAATCCCGCCGAAGCTTGATTGGCTACCGCGCCGCCAATTGGCATGGCGCCAATGCATATGCCATGGCAGAAGTAACTGCAGCGGCCGAAGGACAATGGAAATTGGAAGCTGCCAGCGGAATACTGTTTTTTCCGCTGCACCGTTTTCCAGGTTTTATCCGGCCCTGGCTTATGCCGATAGATACCTGGCTTTGTCGCACCTTTTTAAAACGTTATGCCTCCTATATCGTGGTTATTTTACTAAAAACATGAATTTACGAACCCTTGTACCCACCTCCCTCAAACGAGGGTACCGTCTTCTGAAACGTGCCTGGACCGACCACCGCAGCGGTATGAGCCGGCAATTGGCCAAACCCGCTAGCGCGAAGGAAATATCCAATATCCAACGCCCAATGTCCAATATCCAAGTGGTGCGCGTGCTTGGCGTCAGCACTTACATCCGGCATTAACGAGGGCAATTGGCCGGTCAGGCGTGAAGAGCCAAGCCATTGTACTCATCCCAGGCGCCCGCCCCACTTGGATATTGGACATTGGGCGTTGGATATTGGATATTCTTTTCTCCTGCTGGTCAAGGATTTTGTATTTGACACTCATTTCATTGGTTGTTTGGCATATCAAAGTTAAGCTCAAAAAACTAAGGATGCAAGCGGGGTAGCGCTAAAATCAGTGCTGTGGTTGTCGGCAAAGCCGACGGGAATAAGTATGTCACGAGGCTGAAACGCCGGCGTGCGTTGGGCTTGGGATTTGGGAGCTTCGGGCTAGCGGGTTCCAATTACCATAGCGGCAAATCCACAGCCGTTGTATCCCCGATAGCACAGGATACTGAAAAACTTCCAGCTTTCTTGACTTGGCCATTTCTGATAGAATACGTAATGTCCAACTTATCCCCCAAGTTTAGATTTCGGACGTGTTTTAGATCTAACCACTTTTGAATATTTTTCAACTTAAATTCATAATCAGTGCTTAAGTTTGCCAACTCCCAACCTCGTGAACCTGGAGTAGGGATGAGATTCTCAATGTGTAATTTCAAAGTGTCATTTTCCCATCCTTCTGGTATTATTGGCTTGTTGAAATAGGCTTTTGTCAGGGGAATTAATTCGACTAAATAGGATCCACCGTCCTCCAGAAATGCCTCCTCGCTCAATATCCAATCCTTTGCTAAAACCCTGCAATACTTTCCATTGATACGTGCACCTAACTGGTAATCCTCAGGGATGTAATCCATTCGCAAATTTATATAGTCCATTTCAGCCTCAAGCCGAACCTTAAACGAAAGCCTGAAGCGCCCTTCCTCATCAGTTGAATCTTTTGATAACTCCGGCCAGTAATAATCTCCGCTTGGAAATTCTATCAAAAACTCATCCGCATGGATGGAAAATCCTTTAAATGGCACATGCGTTTTTGCATCAACCAAACGCCCTGTAATCGTAACCGCCGTGTAAGGATCATAGGGTGTCTTCTCATTGTCTGTTTTGACGCATCCACTACTAAATACAAGCAGCAGGAAGAAAATATGTAAAGGTCTCATGGCACGAACTTTTGCTTAAAGTTCATATGTCTATTAATTCAAAAACAATGATTTCAGTCATGGCATAGGATGATGCAGTAAATCATTCCCGTTCCCCTCAAGCGCGAAGCTACCCAATCCCAAGCCCAACGCACGCTGGCGCGATGGCTTTAGCCTCGTGCCGAGTATCCCCGTCGGCTGTGCCGACAACGCAGAGGGGGAAATATCCAATATCCAACGCCCAATGTCCAATATCCAAGTGGTGCGCGTGCTTGGCGTCAGCACTTACATCCGGCATTAACGAGGGCAATTGGCCGGTCAGGCGTGAAGAGCCAAGCCATTGTACTCATCCCAGGCGCGCCCCACTTGGACATTGTACATTGGGCGTTGGATATTGGATATTGGATATTCTTTTCTCCTGCTGGTCACGGATTTTGTATTGGACACCCATTTCATTGGTTGTTTGGCATATCAAAGTTAAGCTCAAAAAACTAAGGATGCAAGTGTGGTAGCGCTAAAATCTGTGCCGTGGTTGTCGGCAAAGCCGACGGGAATAGTATGTCACGAGGCTGAAGCCATCGCGCCAGCGTGTGTTGGGCTTGGGATTTGGGAGCTTCGCGCTAGCGGGAGTTGTTTGGCTAATCAGAGTTAAGCTCAAAAAACTAAGGATGCAAGCGGGGTAGCGCTAAAATCAGTGCCGTGGTTGTCGGCAAAGCCGACGGGAATAGTATGTCACGAGGCTGAAGCGTGCTATCTTGAGTAAAATACAAAATAGGGTATGCAAAGAACATCTGAACACCCTATTTTGGTGAAATCACTGCCAGATAGTTAGTTCCCAACCTCAAACTCAATGGTTGTGATGTAAGCAGCACCGTTAATAATTGCATGATTGCCATTGGAATTCTCTACGTGCTCTTGGATGCCCCTAATCACATTGACTGTGACTAAACCACCTGTAGGAAAAATCTGCAAATCGCTTGAAGGGATAGTATATGTCCCATTGTCCGGCACTATTCTGAACACCTGAAGGTCTTGGTCGGGCAGATTCGGGTTAACATGCCGGGACTTCCCTTTATTGTAAGCAACCAAAATCGCTACTGGAAGGGCATTTTGAGGGTCAGCATTCCATGTTATGCCGAGATTCTGGCTTTTCGGCAACTCTTCTGATATCCCGCCAAGGTTCATCTGCACCTTTTGTGGCAGATAAAAAGTCTTGGTGAAATTTCCTAAAGCCATGCTTTGTATGTCAACGGTTACATTGCTTCCAAACAACCCGTTTACAGTATTGCTGAGTTCGTGATTAGACGGAACAAATAGGTCATAATAGTTTGAATTCTCCTGCCCTGTGAGTGGAATGTCAATGCCGTTGATTTGGAATCTTTCAACCTGAATTCGATTCCCATTGCTGTTTTTGAACCTGCCTGAAAGCCCAATAGATGGATTGCCCATAGTTCCAAAAATTCCGTTTGCGAAAATTGAAACATCCGCGGAAGAGGTTATTCCGCTTAAGTCGTCACGCGAGAACGCAGAAAAAAAATCTTTGCTCTCTTCTTGTTTGTCGGTAGCCTTCTGACATGAAATCATTAAAAGCAAAACCGAAATTGCTAAGAAAAACACTTTATTTTTCATGCTAATAATTTTTTGTGAAAAGAAATGTTTGTTTTGTTTAGCCTAACAGCCGCAAGCGGTACATTGTATGAACTTCTCTTCAATTAGGATTTTTGCAGGTGGGGGATTGCCTGCCCCAGAATCGTACGTGCTTGTCGTACCCTTTAAACGTGGTTTTCCTTTTTGACCTGAACATCCTGGATCCGAACTTTGGCCACGCAGAGTTAGCACATTCTGTTATTCTTTATCCTTATAAATTCGCCCCCAGAATGTCCCATCCGTTATCCGGATCGTGTCTGGCTGATGCCCTGGAAATGTCCAGAAAGAATCCCTAACTACTGTTGCCTGAAATTTGCCGTTGATAGCACCTGTTTTCCGATTAAGTTCTGTGATGTCAAGATAATTATCGTCGTTTTGTTCAAAAACAGAGTAGTCGCCAATTATCACATCACCATCAGATGTGAATATAGAGTAGGAAAGCTGGCACAACACATCTTTGGAAAGTGGCCAAGTATAATTCAGGGTCTGCTTGCCAGTACGCAAGGGCACGTGGTTTAGGGTTAGCTTGCCGCGAAGTTCGCCATTTTGATTTCTGTGAAAAAGATGTATAGCGACACAGGTGTCGGGGTAGCAAAAATCAGCCCATACACCGGTCTTGAAGAACACCCCGGTCTTGCCTGACCAAGGCACACCGTTCATCAATGCGGTTCCTTCCCCATAAAACCCATGCTCATCAAAAATGTGGTCTTTGCGGCAATTAATCAAGGGCAACAAAAGCAAAAGAAAGAACATTGTTTTTTTCATGACTTTACGATTAGTTTATGGAAGAACATGTTGCCTATTTGTACCCCCGCTAGCGCGAAGGGAATATCCAATATCCAACGCCCAATGTCCAATATCCAAGTGGTGCGCGTGCTTGGCGTCAGCACTTACATCCGGCATTAACAAGGGCAATTGGCCGGTCACGCGTGAAGAGCCAAGCCATTGTACTCATCCCAGGCGCCCGCCCCACTTGGATATTGGACATTGGGCGTTGGATATTGGATATTCTTTTCCCCTGCTGGTCAAGTATTTTGTATTTGACACCCATTTCATTGGTTGTTTGGCTTATCAAAGTTAAGTTAAAAACCAATGATGCAAGTGGGGTAGCGCTAAAATCAGTGCCGTGGTTGTCGGCATAGCCGACGGGGATAGTATGTCACGAGGCTGAAGCCATCGCGCCAGCGTGCGTTGGGGGTTGGATTTGGGAGCTTCGCGCTAGCGGGGTGTTTCAATCAGTTCCTCGATTTTATTCATGATTACCTCCTTTTAGCAGTTTTCTGTTTTCCACCTCCTGTAGCACTTTCATTTGTTGAATGGCAATTTGGTTAAGTTTTACCAGCCGTTCGCTTTGCGGCATGTTTTGGGTAATAAATACGGCGTTCAGGTTTTCCATATTGGAAAGACAGATAAGTTCGTTGATGCCAGCATAGTCGCGTATGTTCCCTTTCAGATCGGGATTGGCATCTCGCCATTGTTTGGCAGTCATACCAAACAGGGCCATGTTCAAAACATCCGCTTCACCGGCATACACATAATTTATTTGCTCTCTGGTTAGCTCGGCCGGGATCAGGTTTTGTTTAATTGCATCAGTGTGTATGTGGTAGTTTATTTTAGCCAGTTCCCGTTTGGCCGTCCAGCCAATTTGTTTTTGTTCTTCCTCCTTCAGGCGTTGAAATTCCTTAATAAAGTACAACTCAAACTCAATGGATATCCAGGCGGCAAACTTGAACGCAATGTCTTTGTGGGCAAAAGTTCCACCGTATCTTCCTGATTTGGAAATGATTCCTTTGGCATTGGTGGCATCAATCCACTTTTGCGGCGAGAGGGTAAAAGCGTTCAAGCCGGCTTCGGTTCTAAACCTATCGAATTCGATAGGTTTAAAATCCGGATTGTATAAGGTTTCCCAGATACCCAGATATTCAATGGTATTGCGGTTTCGCATCCAGTTGCAAACAACTATAAACGGGTCTGATGTTTTAAACTTGGCTATATCAGTCAAAGAGATGTAATCATCCTCGTTGATTTTGAGAATGGTTACGTCTGTTTGCTGTACGTTTATTTTTGCCATTTGGATAAAATTAGGTTCAATGACTTATTAGACTTCCTGCGAAAGTAGTTTGGGTCCCCCCCGCTAGGGCCCCCCGCTGGCGCGAAGGAAATATCCAATATCCAACACCCAATGTCCAATATCCAAGTGGTGCGCGTGCTTGGCGTCAGCACTTACATCCGGCATTAACGAGGGCAATTGGCCGGTCAGGCGTGAAGCGCCAAGCTAATGTCCAATATCCAAGTGGTGCGCGTGCTTGGCGTCAGCACTTACATCCGGCATTAACGAGGGCAATTGGCCGGTCAGGCGTGAAGAGCCAAGCCATTGTACTCATCCCAGGCGCCCGCCCCACTTGGATATTGGACATTGGGCGTTGGATATTGGATATTCTTTTCTCCTGCTGGTCAAGTATTTTGTATTTGACACATATTTCATTGGTTGTTTGGCTTATCAAAGATAAGCTCAAAAAACTAAGGATGCAAGTAGGGTAGCGCTAAAATCTGTGCCGTGGTTGTCGGCAAAGCCGACGGGAATAGTATGTCACGAGGCTGAAGCCATCGCGCCAGCGTGTGTTGGGCTTGGGATTTGGGAGCTTCGCGCTAGCGGGCAACGTCGCGCCAGCGTGCGTTGGGCTTAGGATTTGGTAGCTTCGCGCTAGCGGGGCGGGGCGGCATTTTCGTAAAGCCGTTGTTCTCGGTTTTGTATTCAATACTGAGGGGCATTTACCTTTCAAAGAGTTTAGGTTTTACTTTATCGTAAATAAAGTTTCCAAGCACACCTGCAACAATCGCAAAGATAATCCACTCAATTACGGAAATAATCAACAAGATTACTTCCTTTTCGCTGTTTGGTAAATATCTATCTTTTAGTTGCTGAACTACTATTTCATTAAATTTTGTACTATAAAAAATCGGAACAATGAAAAGAAAAATTTTAAAATATCCACAGTAAATGAGGGCAGTTATCCTTTTGTAGTACCCGCTGGCGCGAAGCTACCCAATCCCAAGCCCAACGCACGCTGGCGCGATGGCTTCAGCCTCGTGCCGAGTATCCCCGTCGGCTGTGCCGACAACGCAAGGTGGGCGCTTTAGTCCAAAGTGGGATAATTGCCTGCTGGTCAAGTATTTTGTATTTGACACACCTTTCATTGCTTGTTTGGCATATCAAAGTTAAGCTCAAAAAACGAATGATTCAAGTGTAGTAGCGCTAAAATCTGTGCTGTAGTTGTCGGCACAGCCGACGGGAATAGTATGTCACGACGTTGAAACGTCGCGCCAGCGTGCGTTGGGCTTGGGATTTGGGAGCTTCGCGCTAGCGGGGCGAAAGAGGGTTGGGGTTGACCCGGGATGATGCCCATGACGCCCGCACCAGCCGGTGTTGCGCCTTTTCGGTGCACAATCAGCTCCTCCCCGTCCAGCAACTCCTTCCAGGCAAAGTTGTGGTGGTTCTCCACCCTTGCGAGCACCGTGCCACCAATGGCTTTGGCAAGCTTGCGGTGAATCACCTCATGGCATGCCGAAGCATAATCGCCGGCCAGGCTCATGGCCATCCAGTATTCCTGCCCGGCTTCGGTATCAAGATCCAGATAAGCCAGGTTGGCGGCATGGGCAGGCAGCTTACAGAAGTCCTTGGCCACCCGAGTATAATACCCCGCAATGGTAGCCCCCAGTCCGCGGGAACCTGAGTGTGTAAGCAGCGCCAGGTAACGCCCTTTCTCCACCCCCAATGCAGCATCTGTTTCAGAAAAATCAATGATTCCCCACTCCACAAAGTGGTTGCCGCCGCCGGAGGAGCCCAGTTGTGAGAAGGCCTTGTCCTTGAGTTCGCGCAGTAGCTTGGTCAGCTCAAACTCTTTTCGGTCCAGCACCTGGTGGTAGGCGCGGTCTTTTCCGGTAAAACCATTTCCAGCGCCAAAGGCAGTATGGGCAATCAGTTCCCGCTTGTACAAGGATCGGTGTTCGAAAAAATGCGCCTCGGGTATATCAAATACCGTCAGGGCCATACGGCAGCCAATATCCACGCCAACACCGTAAGGGATAACAGCATTCCGGGTAGCCAGCACCCCACCAATAGGCAACCCATAACCCTGGTGGGCATCTGGCATGAGCGCTCCGGCTACCGTCACCGGCAACTGCATGGCAATGTTCATCTGGGTCAATGCGCCTTCTTCTATGGCTTCTTTCCCAAAGATAGCGTAAGCCTGTTCCGGCTCCTTCAAGGCAATAACCGCTTTGGCAGCCGCCTCCCGTGCAGCATCCACAAATGCCTGGGCCAGGGGCTGCCATACCGGATCGTTCAGGTAGTCGTCCGGTTTCTTACGCACTCTGCTCAGGCTGGTCAGTATGGACTGTTTTTTCTCTGTTCCGGCCAACATGTTGGCAATTTCCAGGGCAACGCCCAGGGTTTTACCTTCCTTGTAGCCGAGAAACAACAGGTCTTTGCCTGTAAACTTTATAGTTTTCATATGTGATATGCCAAACTGAAAACACTGCAACAAAGTTCCGGCAAGAAGTTAGAAAGGGCAATTCATCCATTGAAATGGAGGGTTCATCGCATCAATTGCAAGTTTTGCGCTTGCAACTGCTCGTATTCGGACCGCAGGATCGTGATGGTTTCTGCCGATTGCATGGCATAAAAGTATGTCCTGATACAAGCAAAAACCATTGAAAATCACCACTTTTTACCCACAGCCAACCCACTTTTTTTGTGGATAACTACGCTCTTTTTTCAGTTTTTTCTTCAACCCGATACCGACGACGATGACGAACGCTGCGAAGCGATATACCTTCCAGGATCAACACCAATTCCGACCAGCTCAGCGACATGCCTTCGCTTTCCGACCGCGGAAGTTCGTAACTGCCCCGCTCAAACCATCGAAACTCTTGCGCATGTCGATTGCCCGGCTTCCTTCTCTTTGGATGTATAACATTTTGCCATATCTTTGTTTTTCGGTAAAGATCAGAGCTATTCAGCAGCGGTATCAGACGGGGTTGCCCGGTGGGTTACCTTGCCGGCTCTCTTTTGCTCCTAAAAATTAACCCGATCCTCGGGGATTCATTCAACAAAGCTCTGCCAACCGCTCGCTAAGTTCGGCTGTATGCAAGGAAGCAAACGTTAGGCACAAGCATAAAAAGACATAGAACAATTGGAAACTTTAAGACTATATTTCAATAAATTTATAAAACTGAATGACTCAGAATGGGCAGACTTTGAAAAGTGCATCGTAAAGGCAACAATTGCTAAAAACGAACAAATACTTAAACCAGGCGAGCATTGTAACTTCATTGCATTTATCCAAGAAGGTAGTTTTAGATTTTTTTATGACAAGGAAGGGGAAGTAAAAATAACCGCCTTTTTCTTTCAAGGCGATTTTGTTTCCAATTACAGAAGTTTTTTAACAGGTAAGCCTTCAGAGCATTTTATTGAAGCCATGCAAGATGCAGCTATTTACAAAATCAATTTGCAAGAACTTAAATCTCTATACGACAAACATAATAACATAGAACGACTAAGCAGACTGATTGCTGAAAACTTATATCTTTCAGTAGCAAATCGGCTTGACTCCTTTTTATTTCAAACCCCGGAAGAAAGATACAAAACCTTGATTGAAAGGAATTCAAGATTACTTCAAGAAGTACCCCAGTATATGATTGCTTCATATCTCGGTGTAAAACCAGAAACATTAAGTCGTATCAGAACACGTAAATAAATTTGGCTGCGAAATCATTTATTGACTTTGGTCAACGTTTTTTCCTTTTTTGACACGCTACTTTTGTCCTATCATTAACGTTAAAAACATTTGGACAATGAAAAAATCGCTTCTCATATTCGGAATAGTTAGTTTGCTCACTAACTCCGTTATAGCTCAATCAGAGCAAAAAGAAAGCAAATATGGAATCGAAACGGACATTTTGTGGCCATTTTTAGTACAAGCAACAAGGACACATTTCACAGTTAAGCTTTGGCAAAAAGGACATTTACGTGGAGATTTATATGTTGGTCTAAACATAGATTTTCCAAGAGAACGTGAAACAGAAGGTCGTTTTGCTGACTACAGTTTAGCAAGTGGGTATAGGCAGTACTTTTGGAAAGGACTTCATGCAGAATTTTCACAGACCACTGGTCTTGGCGTTCTGCAAAATCACGTTACAACAGGAAAGACTTACAACAGCTTTGACTGGTTAATTACAGGGTATGTTGGTTATAAATTTGAGTTTGCACGCAAAAAGTTTTATGTTTTGCCTCAATTCGGTGTTGCAGGAGTAATCTATAAATCAAATCCTTGGCCAATATACGAGGACAATACACTGACAAAAGAAGTTGGAGAGTCTCCGTTCATGCTTGGTTCATTGAGATTTGGATATAATTTTTAAATTTGACAGGGTGAAAATGCCAGTGCCTAACAGCACCTGACGATGGACAGTTTTGTCGTGCCGAGCACCCGCCCGTCGCGCGATACCTGGCAGACGTACAGCCCGTCGGGCAGGCCTGCGAGCGGTACCAATACCGTTTCAGTGCCCTCCGCTACCGCGTTTTGTTTTTCTATTTTTGGCACTAACGCTGGCTTCCTTGTCTCACCGCTGCGCTTAGCAGGCTGTTGTCAAGGAAGCATTGTTCGAGGCATTTTATGATCTGGGCTAAGCATTGAGGTTGCTTTTGCGTTTTTATAAAAGTCCTTCATCAAATTAGTGAGTAATTGGTTCATTTTAATATTGATATTCGATACCCAGTCGGAAATCTCCTTGTCCAAGGTAACTTCTGCCCGAAGTACCCTTACTAATTTTTCACTTTCAAAATCTTCGGTCGTGATGTCTGCATCATCTTCAAAATCAATGCTATCATCATCGTAAAACACAAGATGGTCGGGGAGTACAACCCCGTTTTTTCGGGGTAAAAAAGCGTCTAAAGCCTCAACTTTGTCATCGTTGAAGTGAATGTCGTAATCGCTTATGGTCTGACCGTCTCTTAGCAGTTCTACCGCTTTTCTTTGGTTAATGGTCTGTGTTGCCATAATTCTTTATTTAATCGAAAATATAAGCATTTTTATTGATTTTTGTACAAATCGCGCTCCTTTTGACTGGCTCGCCTTGCAGAAATAAGCCTTATCACCGCTGTACGAAGGGTATAGGTGACTGAAAAAATGATACCAAGTATCTGTCCGATGGTCTTCCAGCGGTTTGCAGGTCGGAGACCTGCAACACCACGTTTCGGGTCGCAGACCCTCACGAGCATCGCCGCGAACACTTGGAGCGAGCGGGTCTGGAGCCGTTGGGCTTCCGGCATGTCAGGGCGAAGCTATCACCCCGCCAGCCAACGCCGAAAACTGCCTAATTTTTCGATGGCAACTGTGACGAATGCATCCGATTCCGGGCCGGGGGCAAGCGTCAGTTTCAGTTTGGTTTTGGAGAGATAAGCCATGTGCTGGATAGCTTCCACATGGATGATGTACCGACGGTTGATGCGAAAAAAATGGGCCGGGTTGAGCGTGGCTTCGAGGTCGTTGAGTGTGTTTTCAAGTACGTGCCGCTTGCCCGAGCGCGTGGCGATGAACGTGATTTTGTCTTCCGAATAAAAATAAGCGACCTCCCGCGCCTGCACCACCAAAAGACCGGATCCTTGCCGGACGAGGAATTTTTCCCGAAACGATTTTTCCCCGCCTAAAATGGCGGAGAAAGGCAGGGCTTCCTGTTTTTTCAGGTTAAAAAACTTGGCCACGCTTTTTGCCAATGCCTCTTTCGAGATGGGTTTGAGGAGGTAGTCAATGCTGTTTTGCTCGAAGGCTTTGATGGCAAACTCAGCGTAAGCGGTCGTGAAAATGATGGGCGAGCGCACTTCCACGAAGTCAAAAATTTCGAAAGAATAGCGATCAAACAGGTTAATATCCAAAAAAATCAATCCCGGCGTGTGCAGGTGCAGGTACGAAATGGCAGACTCCACGCTGCTCAAATGCGCCTCCACCTGGATGAGTTCGGTCACTTCGATGAGCAATTGTTGCAGTCGTTCAGCTGCCAGCGGTTCATCCTCGATGATGATGGCTTTTATCATATTTCCGGTTCAAGTAAAGGGATTTTAGCCCAATATCGCTCGTTTTCCATCCAAAAAACAGGCGCTTCGGCTTCAAGCAAGCGGTATTGGTTGACGAGATTTTTCAGCCCGATGCCCAGCGATGGCGGTCTGTTGTTGGCGTTTTTAGGTCGGTAGGTGTTGCCCACCAGAAGGCTATCGCCCTCGCATTTGACTTCGATGCCGAGCGGGTTTTGCCGGTCGAAATGGTTGTGTTTGATGGCGTTTTCAACAAGCAAAGTTAAGGTCATCGGCGGTAAAAGATGCTGCATTTTGTCGGGCGGAATGTCACAACGAAACTCAATGCAGCTGCCAAACCGGATTTTTTTTAGTTCGATGTACGATTGAATCAGGGTGATTTCTTTGGATAACACGACCACCAATTCCTCGCCACATTCGAGGTTGTACCGATAGATGTCCGAAAGCTGGTGGATGAATTTTTCGGCTTTTTCCGGCGATTGATACACCAAACTGATGAGCGTGTTGAAACTGTTAAACAAAAAATGCGGATTGAGTTGGTTCTTCAAAACCTGGTATTGAGCCAGTGTTTTTTCGTTTTCGACCTGCATGATTTTCAGGCTGAATTGATTTTCTGCCATTTCCAATTCCAAATACGCCTCTAAAAGATAAACGAAGGCAGCGACGATTAAAATTGCCGTCGAAATGGCCCAAAAAAGGAGGTCGAACCAACCGTCGCCGTCGTCATCGTTCAGAAAATACGAGACCAAACGGAAAAAAAAACCCAAAACCAGCGAAATCGGGAGGGTAAAAACCACCCAGGCCCAAAAACTATTAATCCCGCTGGCCCGCTGCAGCCCGATGAAAACAGGCGATACCACTAATTTTTTCCGAAAGAAATACACCCCCAACACAAATAAAAATGTGAGCGGCAATAGCAAAACCTGTTCCGCAAAGGCTTCCGAGGCACTTTCGTCCTGCAAGTCTTTCAGCAAATTGATGATAATGAAAAGCAAGCTTAACAGAAGGTAGAACGCCAACCTTGCCCGCAAGGGCTTATCTGATAATGACCGATTTTTCAGAGACATCGCTTGTGTAAAAATAACCCAGCGGATACCGCGTCGGATGGTTAAGGTTGATGATGTTGCTGCGGATGGGCGCGGGCGGCGGGTTGCCTACAACGCTCAAACCCTGATTGCCTGTTTGGGTAAAAAGGCTGTAAAGGTATTCAAAATAGCCTTGCGTGATACCCATTTGTTGTACCGTCACCGTGTCGCCGAGCTGGATGCGGACTTCCTCGTTGGGGTTGACGCGGGTGCTTTTTTGACCGTCGAAAAACTCATCGGACAAAACAAGCGTGCGGTTGTTGCCCCGGTCGGGTAGGATAAAAACTATGCCGTTGACCAACACCCGGAAGTAGTAAAAATTGGCTACGCCCGCCGGATCCTGGACATCAAGCCGCACAAAATAACCCTCATCGGTGATGGTCGTGGCGGCTTCGTAGGCATAATATAAGGAATCAATTGGCGGCACCGCTTCGATTTGGCTTCTGCCCTGGTAGTTGTCGCCCCGCCACGCGATGTCGAGGGTGTACGTTTTGCCGACCGCCAGCTCGATGCCCGCAGCCTCGTACCAGCCCTCGCCCCTATGTTCAAACGTCCAGGTTTGCGTCCCGTCGCTGACCTGCACAAGGGCGTCGTCGACTGCTGGCGGCTGTTCTTTGGAAAGGTACGGAAGGCTCGAAGTCAGGCGGATGCGCTGTGGGGCGTCGGGGCGGGCGGGGTTGCGCTCTATGCCGCCTTCAATGACAAGTCGGGTTTCGGATGCGCCGACGTTCAGGTCGTCGGTCACAACTTTTTCGCAGGCGGAGATGGTCAAAAGGAGTTGAAGTACCGCCGTCGCAACGAGCAGGCTTTTTATTATTTTAAGAAAAAACATGCGTATTTGAATTGAAAAAGTGAAAAATGGAGTGTTTTGTTCAAAATTTAAAATTGTACGACACGCTCGGAATGATGGGGAAAAACGCCGTTTTCACTGCTTCGGTCGTACCAGTGGCGACCTCCAAATCACCGACTTCGGCAATTTCGCGAAAGAAAATCGAGGCAGCGTTTAGCCGATTGTACACATTGATTACGCTAAATACCCACTGTCCTTGCCATTTCGCCGAGGGGCGGGGGTTAAACGTTGCCGAGAGATCGAGGCGATGGTAAGCAGGCAGGCGACCGCCGTTGCGAAGGCTGAAATCCGCTACGACCAAGCCGTTGCTCTGGTATTTGCCCGAAGGATACGTGACCGGGCGACCCGACCCGAAGATGAAATTCCCGCCTAATTCCCAGCGGCGCGTCAGTTTGTAAAAACCTACGAGATTGAGTTGGTGACGTTGGTCGCTGTTGGTCGAGTACCAATTTCCGTTGTTCACACCCCGGATTTTGCCCTGCGATCTGGCGAGGGTATAACTCAGCCAGCCCGTCAGCCGCCCGCTGTTTTTGCTTATTTGAAGTTCCGCGCCGTAAGCGCGCCCCCTGCCTTTGACGGTTTGCGATTCGATGTTTTCGTTGAAAAGCAAGTCTGCACCATCAACGAAATCGGTCAAGTTATTGATTTTTTTGAAATAGGTTTCGATACTCACTTCGAAGGCATCATCGGCGAGGTTAGTAAAATACCCTAGCGCGATTTGGTCGGCGTTTTGCGGTTGGATGTAAGGGCCGCTCGGTGTCCAGATGTCGAGCGGTGTAGGCGAAGTAGTGTTGGAAATGAGGTGAATGTATTGATACATTTTGTTGTAGCCGAGTTTAATGGAATTGCGGCTGTCTAGGAGGTAGCGCATCGAAAGACGAGGCTCGAGGGCATTGAAATGGCTGATGATCTCGTTGGAGGCGTAGTTTTTGGAGCCGATTTGCGGGTTGCGGAGGTATGTATTGCGCAATGAATCGAAGCGGAGTGGCGTGCCGCTTTCGTACAGGCGGGTGTTTTCCGAGCCGAGCCGCCAAAAATTTGACCAGCGCAGCCCGTATTCCAGCGCGAATTTCGAGTTGATTTTCTGTTCATTGCTGGCGTAAATCCCCAGTTCGGCGGCACGGTTCTCGGCAAAAGTCTTGGCTTTGATGGGCGAATTTTTGAGCGGCGCGATTTGACCGGGTTTGAAAACGTAGCCTACCGCATCCGCCCCGATTTTTACGGTGTTGTTGGCGTTCAGGTACCACGTGGCTCGGGGGCGGATGTTGAAATTGAGGATGTCTGATTTCCACGAAAACTCGTATCCAGAGCGCAAGTTGTCGAGGCTGTAATCGTATCGGCTGGCGATGGCAGAGGTCTGGAAAAACCATTTTTCGCCCCAGTTGCTTGTCCAGCGCAGGGTGCCTGAGGCGTTGCCCCAGTTGGAAGCGACGAGCGCGGGCAGTTTGAAATTGTCACGCCCGAAATAGCCGGAGAGGTAAATTTTGTTGCGCTCGCCGAGGGCGTAGTTGGTTTTGAAGTTTAGGTCGTAGAAATAGAGTTTATTTTCCCGAAATTCTTTGCTTAATTTAGTGAATATATCCAAGTACGACCGCCGCCCCGCTAGCATGAATGAACCCCGCCCTGTGCCGTCCGATTTTTTGGCAAACGGGCCTTCAAGCAAAAGACGACTCGAAATCAGCCCGATGCCCGCTTCCCCCTGAAAATGGCGGTTGTTACCCTCTTTTTGCCGCACATCCAGTACCGACGAGAGCCGCCCGCCGTAGGTAGCAGGGATGCCGCCTTTGTACAGTTTCACGTCTTTGATAGCATCGGCGTTGAACACCGAGAACAAACCAAAAAGGTGTGTAGCGTTGTAAATCGTGGCTTCGTCCAGCAGTATCAGGTTTTGGTCTGCCCCGCCGCCACGCACGTTGAAACCCGATGAAGCCTCGCTAGTGCTCGACACACCGGGCAGCAATTGGATGGCGCGCAGCACATCCGCCTCGCCGATGACCGCTGGAAGTTTTTTTACGGTAAGGATAGAAATGGTTTTGTTGCCCATTTCGACGGCTTGCACTTGCTCGTTTTGGGGTTTGGCGGAGACGACGACTTCCTGCAAATTGGTCGTTGCCGATTCCAATTCGACTTCAAGACGCAAGTCTGTTGACAAGTTTACGTTTTTTTCAAATACCGCATAACCAAGGTAGGTGAAGCGCAGCCGATGCTCGCCTGCGGGTAGCGAAAGGGAATAAAATCCGTACTCATTTGAGGCCGTGCCGCGCCCCTCACCTGCCGAAATTGTGACTCCGATGAGCGTTTCGCCTGATGATTTTTCTTTGACGTAGCCGCTAACCGTTAAATTTTTTTGTGCTGCCGCCAAATATGAAAAACATACAAAGAAGCAGAGTGAAGGTGCGATTTTTGTTGAAAATAGATTTTGAAAATAATGCATTGCTTGAAATTTTCCTCAAAGATGAGGCGGCAGATAAGCAGGTGTGCAACCTTTCAGACAAGCCTTGACTTTTGGCGATGAGGTTGGGGAAAAGAGGGATGGACAGTTGCTCTAATTGGGATTTTTACACTACTTTTGTAATAAAATAATAGCTGATGGCAAATGGGCGATGAAGCGGTAACCATTGACATTCTGAAATTAGACCGCTCTGCTTATATTTTTATATCACGTTGGGTTATTTTATTTTTTTTTGGTGCCGCTTTCGGTTTGTATAAGCGTAGTGCGACCATTGGGGAGCATTATCGCTTATACTTTGTTGTGTGCTGCCTTACTGTTCACCTTCATTTTAATTTGATATGAATTGAGTCGTCTGGCAAAAACAATTTCTCCATAACACTCGCAATTCTTGACATACAATTTGAAGCCGAAATGTTAATATGAATAAACAACGTGTCATCATCTAGATCTTTCTCCCTATCCCAAATCTTTCCGTCAAATGTTTTATAGCGACTTGTCAAATCAACGTTAGAATCTATCAATTCTTTTAGGGAACTCCATTTTAAAATAGTCAACCCTTAAAAACCCCAATCACCCCAAAGACCAACGTGGTATCGGATTTTGATTCAGGGTCATTGCGGATAATATTGGTTTAAGCCTTCCTATCATCCACCACAGACGATAGCAGCAAGCCA
>JBIKUE010000064.1:0-29468 GCA_044347755.1 Saprospiraceae bacterium | reverse complement strand
ATTGAATCTATCTTTGTCATGGGCCAGGAAGTCGTTTTTTAAGCTTCGTAACTCAAAAATACGCTTGCTGGCTCACTTTTCTTCCTAAAAATTACCCTATCCTCGGGGATTCATGCAACAAAGCCCACCTGTGTTAAAGATGGATTTCCTGTACCCCCTTTTTTAGTAATATTTGCAACAATATTCTTATCAGAAGTCCATGTCCTGTAGGGTCTCCATTCAATTTGGTTCGAGTTGTTGATCACATTTGTCCCGGATAAGTCAATTTTATTTTGCTTTACTTGTCCATCAGGAAATATCCAGGTAATCAAGTCATCTTCAGACCATGTATTAATACCTCCATTTGCAGTATTCCAAGCCTGGTCAATGTTGATAGTACATGTATAAACATCAGGTATCGGAGTATTTAGTGCAACGTCTATTTTATACTGAGCCATTACGCCTTTTACACCTAATAGTAACGTGATCAAAATCAAAAAAAACTGCTTCATAAAAAGTTCGTTGTTTAAATGGTTGTGTCTTCTTTTTATCTGGCCAATAGCCAAATAAGCGAACGAAATGGATTAAACTGTGTGATTCCTGCAACAGGATTTGGCAAATATAGCCTGCCTTTCGAATTAACCAAGGTTATTTTCCATAACCCTGCCGTTTGATAATGCTGCCCAATAAAAATGCAAGGGAACTCGGCTGTTTTTTCTGCTTTTTCCACTAAAGCTCTTTTACCTTTGGCCTAACAAACCGCATTCCACACCTTGACCGCAACCGAATTTGAGCGTTTTGCAGCCGGAAATGAAGCTGAACTAACCGCTTTTTTTAAACAACACTACGGATATGTAACCGGCTGGTTGATTTACCGGGAACATTGCCCGCCGGATCAGGCCCGGCAATGGTATGCCGATGCAGTGTTGCGTGTGCGGCTGAAAGCCATGCAAGGGGAAGTAAGTGCAGGAAACCTGAGGGCATATCTGTTGAAAACCGCCATTAATTTCCACAAAATGGAACAACGCCGGGAAACCAGTCTGCTCAAACGCCACGAAAAATTCCTGGAACAACTCCCACCAGACCCCGCAAACCAGGATTACGATGCCCTGATCCAGGAGGAGGATACCGCAGCACTGAACAGCCAACAACAAAAAAATATCATCGTTCTGCAACAAGCCCTGGCACTTTTAGGAGATGGCTGCCGGCAGCTGTTAACAGACACCATCCTGAACGGCATTAAGGTGGGACAACTTGTGGAAAAATACGGTCTAAAGGACGCCCGGGGAGTTACCGCAAAAAAACAGGATTGTAAGGGGCAGTTGCAACGATTAGTGCAGAAAGTGATGCAACAACTGGGCTGGACCAAGGATCAAATTTCCATTCCAATGCCTTGAAAAGACGATTGAACCCTGCATTTCAACCATTCAGCATTATATAACACAACATCATCCAATACACGCCAGATCAGTACATGAACCACCACGACGACACATTGATTCAGGACTATGCCACCGGGCAATTGTCGGGCAGCCAGAAGGCAGCCTTTGAGCGCCGGTTGCAGACCGAGCCGGAATTAAAGGCGGAACTCGACCTCTATGTGGCCATGATGGCGCTGGAACAGCAAAGACTTAAACAATCACTTTTCCAAAGTCTGGAAGATCAGGACGCCCAACCTCTTAAACCCGGCGCATCCCGCAAATGGATCTGGGGACTTGCGGGCCTGGCGCTAATGGTTACACTTGCTGTCTGGTATGGGCTGCAACCTGCGCAAAATACCCAACCACAACCAACCAACACCAAAGAAATTGCCCTGGAATATATCCGCAAAGCCTACCCCTCTCCTGTAGTTTCCATGGGCAACGACACCCTTAAAACCGCTTTAAAAAATGCCTTTTTGGCTTACCGAAAAGGCCAATTCCAGGATGCAGCCAAGCAGTTGAAACCCCTGGCAGACCAACCAGACGCCAATGATGAAGTGCTTTTTTACACAGGAGAATCCTACCTGCAAACAGCAGATTATCCAACCGCCATTCAATATTTCAGCAAGGTAAAAACAGACTATTGGCGTGAAAGTGCCGACTGGCGTATGACACTGGCCATGCTGTTAAACGATCAGGAAAAAGAGGCGCGCGTCCTGCTGGAAAAACATCAGCAGGGAGAACATAAAAATGAGGCTGAAAAACTGCTGAAAGCAATACAATAAGGTTGACAATCAGGCCTCTGCCATCTTTCCCCATTTTATTTTGGCTCTTTGGATATGCAACCATAAAATCGTCTGGTTGCCTGTGCCCCCCTTTTTAAATACAGTAAATGTACAACTCTACATGGCTACCTGCTCGGAAAAGCCGTATTTGCGGGAGCCGGCACGGTAACGCCCCCAAAATTCATTTGGATGACTGATTTAAATCATTTGTACCCCTATAGGCAACCCTGAATTTTGCGGCGTTTGACAATTAATCGCCGCCAATGAACTTACAACTTTTACACCATAACCTACGCCAAAGGCTCAAACTTCCCGGCGACTCGGAAGAAACGCTTGATTTGAAAACCACCCTTGTCTATTATACCGCGGTTGTGCTGCCGCCGGTTATGGGTATGACTGCTTTGTGTTACTTATGGGAAATGCCCATTCTTTGGCGATTCGGGTGGCTCATTATCGGGTTTTATTCCATCTCCCTTGGGTTGTTTTTTGGACTAAAAAAGCACGTTGAAGCTTTTTTCTATTTGAACCAGATCGGGATGTTGCTCATCACCATGGGCACTGCAGCACGACTTGGCGGCATTTTGGTATCCGGTGGCATTTTGTACGCGGCATTGGCCATTCCCGTTTTTGCCTTTGTCTATCCTCGCCCTCGGCTGGCCATTGTTGCTTCGATGCTCTACATCCTGGGCATTGTGGTGCTTGCGCTCGTCCAACCCTGGCTTACAACTGCCCCGGAGATGCTTAAACCCAATGTCAACCTTACCTTCACGGTACTCAATACGACATGGATTTCAACCTATATTTTATTGGTTGTTTTTAAGGTTTTTGACAAGCGAGCCAAAGATGAACGGGCCAAAAACCTGCGCCTGAAAGAGCTTGACGACCTTAAAACCCGCCTTTATACCAACATTACCCATGAATTTCGCACCCCGCTAACCATCATTCTGGGCGCCGCAAACCCCAGTCCCTTAACCTCCGCCAATCCCATCCCGCTCGAAGGTCCGGGCGGGCGACTCGACCTCATCCGCCGGAACGCCAATCGGTTGCTCCGGCTCGTCAACCAAATGCTCAACCTCGCCCGACTCGAATCGGGTGCGATGCCCGTACATAAAATCCAGGGCGATGTATTGCCTATACTGCGCTACTTCACTGATTCGTTCCGGAGCATGGCAGAACGACGCAAAGTGCGCTTGCATTTCCTGTGCAGCCAACCCGAGCTTATCATGGACTACGACCCTGACAAGCTCGAAGACATTTTTACAAACCTGCTTTCCAACGCCATCAAATTCACCCCGCTGGATGGCGACGTTTATATTTCGGTCGAAATTTCAGAAAAAGCAGGCTCAACCAACCACTTTTCTCTCAAAATTCGGGATACAGGTATTGGTATTCCGGCAGACAAGTTGGGCTTCATTTTCGACCGCTTTTTTCAAATCGATCCTGAAAGCGCACATGTCGAAGAGGGCAGTGGCATTGGTTTGACCCTTGTGAAAGAATACGTTCGATTATTGGAGGGCGACATTTCCGTGCAAAGCACCCCTGGCAAGGGTACCGAGTTTACGTTACTATTACCCATCTCTCACGACACTCCGCGCGAGGAGATTGCCCTGCCGGGAAGTGGGTATTTCAGCAAAAACGCCGACGATGATGGCGGATTTAATTTTGAATACCGGCAAATTCCGGAAAACGAAAATCCTGAATTGCCTGTCCTGCTGCTCGTAGAAGACAATGCCGAATTGCGCCATTACCTGCAAAGTGTCATCTCCGGGCATTTCAACGTGCAATTTGCCCGAAACGGGCAAGAAGGGATTGAGCGCGCCATTGAAATGGTGCCGGACATCATTGTAAGCGATGTAATGATGCCCGTTAAAGACGGCTTTGAACTTTGCAAGACCCTGAAAAACAATTTCCGTACGAGCCACATCCCCATCGTACTGCTCACCGCCCGCGCAGATGCGGACTCCAAACTCATGGGGTTAGAACGCGGCGCTGACGCCTATTTACCAAAGCCTTTTCAGCCAAAAGAACTGCTGCTACGCTTGCGAAAACTCATCGAATTACGCGAAAAACTCAAAATCAAATACAGCCTGAATGGCAATTGGGGCAAAAAAACGGAATCGCCGGAAGCCGCAGGATTGGATGAAATTTTCATGCGCGATCTGTTGCAACAGATGGAAAAGAACTATGCTGATGAAACCTTTGGCATTGAAGAACTCTGCACAGCGATGAACATCAGCCGTGTACAACTGCACCGCAAACTCGTTGCGCTCACCGGGCTGTCTGCTTCTCATTTTATGAACCGGTTTCGGCTCGATAAAGCCACGGAATTGCTTCGATCCACCCGAAAAACAATCAGTGAGATCGCTTTTGGCGTGGGTTTCCATGATGCAAATTATTTCACCAAGGTTTTTACTAAAACGTTCGATGTATCACCAAGCGAATGGCGACAGCAGGGTGAAGTACAAAAGAAACAATAGCCCACATTTTGATATAAAAACACCAGCAAAACCTTGATTAAGGCAGAATCTGGAACAATAGTACAGTACTGAACGAAATACCGCTCTGCACATTTGCAGCAACAGACAAACAACTTTTACCACTAAAATCATTTTATCATGCGTACACTTTTTTTGATTTCAATTGCCATTTTACTTTTTACTGTTGGATGTAAGAAGGAGGATGAATGGCAAACCGTAAGCATCACAGGCAACTACATCAACACCCCTGATCTGGCAGCTGGATTTTTCACCCTCACATTGCCGGACGGCTCTGTGTTACAGGCGCCCAAACAATACATCGTTAGCGGCTCAGACAATGTGGTAGGAACGATTGACGCTACCAAGAGCGTTTTAACCGTGGAGTCCATTACGCCAAGTACCAAGTTTTTTGGCTTTGATTTGGTTTACCACATTGTGATGTACAACTCCGACGGTGACCAGGTTCATTTTGATGGCACGGCGCAGAGCTATACCGATTTTACAGGCATAGGCTGGGTACACTACACTGAAGGTACTGGGAAATTTGAAGGTATCAGTGGTTGGGAGAATTTTACCCTTACCACGGATCCGACCACCGGCATTCACACCATTGTTGCCACCGGTGAGGCGACTTATAAGAAATGAAGTTTGATTAGCTATCTATTCCAAGAATGACAACCAGGCTGAGCGCAACGAATCATCTGAGCAATTCTTGCTAAGCATGTGTTCGTTGCGTTCAGCATGCTGCAATAACCATTTTTCATATCAGATCCATAAATCATGAAAAAAATAAACTCTTTACTACTACTGATACTACTGTTTCTTGTTGAATCAGCATCAAGCCAAACCCCAGAATCAATCCGTCCCAAATTACTCGGATTGCTGCCTGTTGAGGTCATGCGGGAACATGAAGTTTACTTCGGCTCTGCGGATCCAAATCCTCATTCAGCTACTACCATTCCGGTCATCATCGAAGTCTCTTCTCCAGAGGCTTTATTGGACATTGAAGCACTTGGCGGGCGCGTGAACACACGTGAAGGCCATTTGGCGACGGTGCAATTGCCCAAAAAAATGCTCGCGGAAGTGGCTGCTTTGCCAGACGTAGTTTCAATAGAGTATAACAAGGTTTTCCCTCAAACCGACCTTGTGCGACAGCATACACGCGCCAATCTGGTTCACCAGTCGACGCCCCCCCTTCCTCAGGGCTACACCGGAAAGGGTGTTGTGGTAGGTGTTATTGATGTGGGCATTGATTTCCGACATCCAGATTTTAGAAATCCTGCAGACCCATCCAAATCGCGCATTTTGGCCATTTGGGATCAGGTTCCCACCAATGGATTACCTCCAGCAGGTTTCACCTACGGTTCGCTTTATACAAAAAGCCAAATTGAAGCCGAGCTCACCTCCAATCCGCCAAATCAAATTGACCCCGTCGACAACGATTATTTGGTACCGGGGCATGGTACGCACGTGACCGGAATTGCCGCGGGAAACGAAGGCATGGCGCCCGATGCAGATTTGATTATTGTCATTTCTGATTTATCCTTCAACGGTATTATTGACGGTGTAAAATTCATCCGGGACTATGCCAAAAACGCAGGCAAGCCTTGCGTGGTGAACCTCAGCGTGGGTTCCTCCATAAGCAACCACGAAGGCAATACCAACATGTCAAAACTGATAGACAACCTGCTGACCGGCTCAGAAAGTTTTTCAGTGGTTGCTGCAGCTGGAAATTTTGGCAGCGATAAGGGGCACTGGGGCGGTTTTGACATGGTAAACGACACGGCCATGTTTTTTACTGGCATGGGCGGACGGATGCTGGCTTATTTTCGGGTGCCTAAAATATACGGGGAGAGCCTGTATTTTTCAGCAGGTGTGGATAGTGCCCATTTTGATATGAATCAATTGGCCTTTACAGGGGGTACGCAGTTTCTGGGCGCAACGCCGTGGAAAAAAGTGAGCACATTAACTGATCATGCCCAGTTTATTTTGCGACCCGGCGGCGACACTGCAGCCTTGGTGCAAATCATCTGGCAATCCAATTTAGGCCTGAACTATTACCCAATATTACTTGACATTTATGATATGGGGTACCCCTGGCTGTGGCAGGATCATCCCGAGGGAATGGATATCTTCCGGTTTATGTTCCGGGGTACGGGCAGTTTTCACGGATGGTTGGAGGGTCAGCCGTTTTTTGTAGTCGCAAATCCAGACCAAATCGGTCTGCCAACCGAGCATTTTGTGCCGTCAGACAACCAGTTTGGCATTCTTACACCTGCCGATGGCAAAAATATCATTGCGGCAGGGGCTTACGTCAACCGGCCTGAGTGGACGGACGTCACGGGGCAAACCCATTTTTTCCAAACCCAGCAAGCAACAGGAGAGCTGGCTGATTTCTCAAGCCACGGCCCCACCTTTGATGGTCGCAACAAACCCGAAATTTGTGCTCCTGGCAAGCACATCAACGCTGCTTACCCAACCTTCTGGGAGGAACTTTCTACTCCAATCGCCTTTTTGAGTCAAAACAACCCTTATTGGATGTTCGTTGAAGATACCATCCATGCTAATTATTCCGGCACGAGCATGGCTTCGCCCGCCGTTGCGGGCTGTATTGCGCTGTTGCTTGAAGCTAAGCCCGACCTGAAATTCAACGAAATCCGGGATTTGTTAACCTCCACTGCCTTAACCGACGCATTCACCGATGCCTCCGGTCCGCTGCCGAATGGCTTGTTTGGTTATGGGAAAATTGATATTTTCTCTGCGGTACTGGCCGCGCTTGGGCTGTCGGGAACCGAAAATATCCATTCGGAAAATGCTTTTACGGTTTTTCCCAACCCTGCAACAGATATGTTTTTTGTCAAATTGAATAAGGAAAAAACACTGCCAGATGCACGACTTCGTCTATTGAATACGCAAGGAAAAGTCGTTTTTGAAAAAACGGGTGTCTTAAACCTTGAAACCGTGCGTACGGGTGGGCTTCCTGTTGGGGTATACTTTTTGGAAATAATGGATGAGGGGCTTCGAACGGTTGATAAAGTATTGATCGTGAAGTGAATAAAATATCAGTGGTCTGTTCATGCAATGATGAACAGACCACTGGTGTATCAGGGGGTAATGTAACAATCAGTTCAACCGGAAACTGGACACTCCCAGCAAACCTACATTGCAATAGATAGCCGCCACATAATTGCCTTTCTTCAACTTTTCATCCAGTTTATAGCTGAAAGAAAGTCGCTGCGTATCTTTCAAAGCAACGGGCTTTACCTGTTGCGCCGTAACATCCACCTTCCCACTTGGCGCTTCAACAGACGTTTTAATGGGCTTTGAAGAAGGAATAGGCTTGCCGTTTTCGTCGGTGATCACCAGATACAGATGTTGATCCCCCTGATATGCCTGAGGCACATCCACCAGATCAAAACTCACCGTAATGTCGCGGGCTTTTTTCGCGCGGAGGGTCTGCTTATCACCCCGGCTGCCGATCTCAACCCGGAATGATGTGGCTTTAAATTTGGCCGATTGTGTCTTGCGAATCTGGTCTTCTAACTTTTTAGCCAGATCATCTACCTGCCCGCTGAGGGAGCTGTTTTCTGTTTGCAGTTGTTCATTTTCTTCGGTGAGGCGCTTGTTTTCAGCTTTCAACTGCTCATTTTCCACCTGAACGGCGGTGATCAGTGTTTCATATTCAATTTTAAGCTGGCGGAGTTCCTGCACCTGTGCCTTGAGTTCGCCGACTTCCTTCTTGTTTTGGGATTTGATTTTCTGCAACATAGCATCCTTTTGAACAATGAGCTGAGCAGTGGCAGCTTCTTTACCGCGCAGATCCTCATTTTCCAGTCGTAATTCGCCATAGGAGGCGCTCAGACTGTCCAGATCGTGTTGAAGAATCATTTTTTCCGCTTCCAGCGATTGTACATTTTCTGTGAGGCGGTCATTCCCGTTGCCGAGTGTTCTGGCTTTATTCCAGAAAAAAACAGTGGACACACCTGTGAGCAGCAGCAACACAGCGAGTACAATGATGGTGGTTCTGGAATTATTGGCTGGTTTGGTTTCGAAATTTTGGTAATCGCTCATAATGAGGGGCAAGATACAGCACGGGCCTTGGATTACCCAGCCCAATCAGTAAGAAGTGTCTGTTTTTGTCCTGTTTGATGCGCCAGGCGGGGTTTGGACACACCCGCCCCACTGAAATCACAAGCGAATACAAATGTGCAACTCCAGGTAGCCGCTCGCCAGTAAAGTTGCATTAAAATTGAATGAATAAGTGGGTCTAAGGCATCGCGGTGAAAATCCACGTTTCGCCATCCGGCGCGCAGTTTCACCGATTTCCAGGTGGAGAAAACGCTAAACTGTTTGAAATTTGGCAAAGATCCTTAGCGTTTGCCCATATGCCAACAAACTAAGTCGCCAGTGCGCAAAGCCATTTTTTCATGTCGTAGATCGTGGTTGGTTTACGAAACAAAAGTCCTGGCAAGCGCACCGGCGACTATTCAAAGAGTGTTTAAAGGGTATAAAAGGATTAAATTTATTAAAAAAGCGCTATCAAGGGTGTACCACCTGAAGCTTTCCCAGGTATTGTCTACCCGAGGGATCAACAGCTTGTACCAGATACATACCATTGGCCATGCCTGACAGATCCAGGCCTTCATCCTTCCCCATCGTCTCTTTATGCACTACTTGTCCGAGTGCATTGAACACCGTTACCTGGAGTTCAAAAACATTTTCACCTGTTTGCAGATAAACCAAATCCGCGGCAGGATTGGGAAACAAGTTGAGTGCGGCCACTTCCGCTGGTTGGTTAAGTCCTACTGTAGAGGCTTTGGCTTGTAACATCCAGAAATCGCTGCCTCCATGATGTCCGGATACATCCCCGTTCCAGGAACAGGTGCCGCCTGCTACCACAAAACTGCCATCAGGGCGGAGTAACAAGTCATAAGCATCATCACAATCGGTTCCACCGAAATTTTTATTCCAAAGAAGATTGCCCTGGCCATTAATGGCCACCACCCAAAAATCCCGGACTCCATTCAGATCAGATACATCGCCATTCGAGCTCCCAGTAAGACCGGCCATCAGGTATCCGCCGCCAGGAGTTGGCTCCAGATCTCCAAACCATTCAATATTGCTTCCACCAAGCGACTTTTGCCATTCCATTTGACCGGAAGCATTGATTTTCACTACCCAGTAATCGCTCATGCCATGATTGTTGGTTACATCTCCATTGATTGACTCCGACCTTCCGGACAATACATATCCGCCGTCTTCGGTACACTTGATACTTTTAAGCAGGTCGTCCTTGGAGCCTCCATACGTTTTTTGCCATTGCATTTGACCGGAAGCATCCAGCTTTACAGCCCAATAATCGTAGTAGTTATCTCCCACATTACCTGTTACATCGCCATTGCTGGATTTTGTGATTCCACCTACTATATATCCACCGTCAGTCGTTTGTTGTATGGCCCGGCCGCGGTCGCTGTGTGTGCCACCCAAACATTTTTGCCATTGTATATTGCCGGAAGCGCTGAGCTTAACTACCCAAACGTCGTCAAAACCGTGGTTTCCACTTACATCTCCATTGTTATTGTCCCCATCGCCAACAGCAATAAAACCACCATCTGTAGTTTGAATCACCATGCGCAGCTCTTCCCAACCGTCGCTGCCTATGGCTTTTTGCCACTCAATATTACCGGAGGCCGACAGTTTGATCAGCCAGCCATCATAACTGCCATGGTGTCCGGTTACCTGACCATCCTGAGATTTCACAAATCCAGCCACCAGATAACCCCCATCTGAAACAGAGATGACGGAATGAGCCACATCAGAGTCAGAGCCACCCAGACTCTTTTCCCATTGGAGCTGACCGGTTCCATTTGTTTTGACAACCCAGATATCCCTGTCGCCCAGACTTTGCGAGACATCGCCGTTGGAAGAATAGGTATATCCTGCGGCAATATATCCCCCATCCGGGCAGGCGTCTATGGCATAAATTTCTTCATCCTGGCTACCGCCCATCGGGTTTTGCCATTGCATGATGGCTTGTGCAGATACAAAGCTTTGGATGCCAAGCATCCAGAAAAAAATCAAGTTTTTCATGTTGATATTGTTTTAATGTTCGATTTAGCTCAAACCGACAAGAAAACGCCTTGGTTGGTCAATAAAGCAGGCGCACATGAACTGATTTCATGAACGCCTGCTTGCTTGGATTAAATTTTCATCAACTTTCCACTGGAAGTTTGTTCACCTGCCACTACACGCCATACATACACGCCCGCCTGAGCGATTGCCATAGCAGGAATGGTCAACAGTTGTCGGCCGGGTTCAAATGATTGCTCACGGGTGAACAGGACCTTTCCAGTCAAATCAGTCAGTTGCCAAACCACTTTTTCCTGGGTTGCCAACTGAACAGGAATGATGGCGCCTTCCTGGGTTGGGTTAGGCTGTGGAGCATAGATCAGGTGTTCCTTGTGATTATTATCGGATGCCAGGCCACCAAATTGCAAGGCCAGACGTTGAGGCTCCCCGGCCCGGCTGCCCGTTTGTTGGAAATCCTGAGCCAGCTGCACAGATTCAGACAATATACCAGCCTCTTTCACCCGCACACGGATGTTCAGGCACTCCATATTGGCCGGAAGCAGGATGGCTTTTTCCTGAGCCCATACAAAGTGGACACGACCTGATTGTGGTTGGTAATAAGCTTCCGGATCAAGCCCTGGAATTTCGCCTGTCAGGATTTCCAGAATGTCCACTTTTTCCGGGTCAAACTGAAGCGCGAACTGCATTCCTTCCCATGTGCCAGCATCCGCCAATTGAATCGGGATGTTTAGTATCGATCCCGGGATGAGTGCCATATCCGGTATCCGGATATTTTGTTGTGGCAAATCGCGACTGTCGGCAGGCGCTCCCAGACCTGTCCAGGCATCACAATCCAGGTCGCCTACTTTTACCGCTGTAAAGCCGGCCTGGTAGTGCCCATCTAGCACGGCACCCTGAATCTGGATGGCTTCCGGAATGATTGTCTGGAATGGATTGGCCGGGTTGGGAAAAACAAAGGAAGCATCCACAAAACGCCAGGAAGGAGTGCTGGGCAATGAATTCGTGACCCCAAGTAGTAATTTGCGCAAATCAATCAGGTCGAATCCCGTAATGGTTTTGCTTTTATTGGCATCGGCAGCCAAAATCTGGTAGGGAGAAAGATCACTCTCCAACCCTAAAATATAGCGTTTGATTTTAATGAGATCGAATACGGTTACCCCGTTTAAGGGCATCAGATGGTTAGCCGGAGCGACATTCAAATTTCCCAATTGGCCGTTGGAGGAAACCGGAAACATGGCGCAACCATCTGCACTCAATGGACCCACAGGTCCCACCGCCCAGTTGTTTACCATCAATAACGCGCCATGTGCAGGGGCATTGTTGCAATGACTGGTGATGCAAGGGGTAATGTTGGCAGAGAATTGCTCACAGACACCACTGTTGTCCTGAACTATAACATAGGTTTCGCAATAGTCTGCATTACCGGAGGTGTCTCTGGCCCAAAGTTCCACACATTGGGTTCCCTCTTCGCTACAATCAAATTGAACCATATTAACGGGCTGGTTATTTGCATCTAATGGAAACCCCATTCCGGCGCCGCATTTGCGAATGGCCAGTTCAATCATATCATACGGCGTATCGTCATCAACCGTATACTGTAAAAAATCAGAACTCCACATATCAATCAGTCCGGTAGGCATGATGTTAACCGAAAGCCCGTTCAGGCATACTACGGTTGGAGCATTGCTGTTGTTGCCGCCACCAAAGCCACAGGTTCCGAAGTTATCCTGTACGATCAGGTACGTTTCGCAATAATCTGCATTACCGGAGGTGTCTCTGGCCCAAAGTTCCACACATTGGGCACCCAGTTCGAAGCAGCTGAACACCAAACTGGTTACCGGATTGTTGTTTCCATCCAGTGGAAAGCCTTGACCTGTTCCGCACTTTCGAATCCCCAATTCAAGCTGATCAAATGGGGTATCATCGTCTGATGCATACTGAAGAAAATCACTTGCCCACATATTAACCATACCAGTTGGCATGATGTTGACTGTCAAGCCGTTGAGGCAAACTACCGTGGGAGGGTTTGTGTTGTTGCTATTGCCAAATCCACAAGCACCAAAATTGTCTTGTACAATTACGTAGGTTTCACAATAGTCTGCATTCCCGGCGGCATCCCTGCACCACAAATCCACTGCCTGTGTGCCTAATTCATCGCAATCAAAGGTTACAGAATTGATTGGGCTTCCATCCGGATTAAGCGGAAAACCGGAGCCCTGGCCAGTTTTTCTGATTCCGTATTGCAATAAAGAAGATGGTGTTCCATTGTCTTCACTGTACTGCAGGAAATCTGCCGCCCATAGTGTAATCACACCTGTAGGCATGATATTTACCGAAAGTCCATTCAGGCAAACCACTGTTGGCGGCTGGCAATCTTTCACAATCAGGTTGTATTCACACTGGCTGTTATTGCCTTGAATATCCGCAATTTCCCATTTGATTTTGTGGGTAGCATAGGGCAGCTCCACATTTACAAATACATTGGGCTGGTCTGGTGTGTTCCAGCGAAGTACAGCCCGGGTGGAATCGCCTGCCTGGATGGTCTCCATGGCAAACTGATATTTCTGTCCGGCAGGCACCGGACGCTGGTCAAACTCCCTGGGCTCGCCACCTTCAAAGTTCGGATTGCCGGCATTGTCGTAATTGACGGTGCCGGCAGCCGGCGGATCCCAGCTTTTCACCACCGTTTCCCAGACACCGTTCCGGTCCAGATCCAGGTACAATAAATAACGCATGGTTAGCGCCGCACCAGCGCAGGTATCCCGGGCCAGCAGACTTACATCTAGCAGCGCATCCGCCAGGTCTTGGGCGTTATGAACAGGATCGTTCCAGTAGGAAGCATTCCAAAACTGGGCGTTATTGTTACTATTATCACAAACCTGCACATTGTTTGGGCAACTTTGTAACTGTATGCACTGTGCCGACAGCGTCAGCCCCAACAACATTAAAGAAGCGGAAATCAGGATGTATTTCATGAGTGAGTGGTTGAAAGGTTTGATGGGTTTGCTGTACTGGCGGGTTTAGCCGCCGGCGTAATAAACAAATGCTTCATTCATCAATGAAAAAATCAGGGGGCAACTATCATTCTGCCCCGGTTTAGGATTTTACCGTCGAGGGTAATTTGCCAGAAGTAAATGCCTTTTGCATATGCCTGAACGGGGTATTGGAACAAGGGTTTATCAACCGTCATCGCCGCTTTTTCTTTACCGTACGGATCAAACAACTGCCAAAGGAGCGCACCTTGAGGTATTTCATCTGGTAAACGGAAAGTTACCAGATCAGTGGCCGGATTAGGCGCAACAACAACCTCTAAAAAAGAAGGCGCCTCCTCAAGGTCCTTATTGGCAACCGTCAGCGGCCGGCCAATCGTGTGCAACGAAGGCTCGGTAATGATTGGTTCATTGAAATCGAAATAAATAGCAGCAGTGTTTTCGATGATCGTCCCGTCTGGCAAATTGGGCTTTTGGCTAATGCTGAACCACACATAGCCATGAGAGCCGGGTTCGTTGGTGGTGCTGTCAACCAATTGGATATTCGGGAATGTGAAGGTCAATACACCGTCGGAGGAAATCTCCCAGGTATAGTCATGACTGGCCGTCAAGGGACGGATGGTAGCCGGATCGAGTGTGGCTGGAAGTGTATCGAGGATACGCACCAGAAAAGCCGTGTCGTTGCCGGTATTCTGGAAACGAATGCGGTAATCAATATCCTGGCCCCTTTCAATATAATGCGCGGCTGTGATTCCCAAAGGAAAACCAAACTTGTCGTTCGGATCATAGGGTCCCATCACCTGATCACAGCGGGTAGCCACCACCGGACTCTGTTCCAGATTACCCAAAGCCAGCAACAAACCCAGGTTCCCATCGGCTGCACAGTTGGCAACTACCGCCACCGGGCGCTCCATCAGGGTGGTTTGATTTGGGAAAACACGCAAGGCAAAACAGGAATCCTCAGGCATCGGAATACGAACCGATGTCATTTCCTGTTGTGCATTGAGCTGAACCATGCCTTGCTGGTACATGATCTCATCTTCGATGATGACATATTCTGCGCCTTGCGACATGTTGCCGGCGCCGGTGTTTTTAATGGTGAATTCAATTTCGGATCCGGTACAAACCCCGGTTACCTCAATTTTAGATCCATCCCAATCCGGGTTGGGCGGCAAACAGTTTTGGTCTGGCGCCAGAAAAGCCTCCATACACAACACGTCGCCAAGGGTAGCAGCACAATCTACCAATACCTGAATGTTCAACTGACCACACTCCCCTACCCCGATATCGCCAATGTTAAACACCAGGGTATCTCCAAGCTGTGCCGCAATTGGTAAAGAACTGGACTGATAAACCAGCAGCGGACTTTTCAGGAATCTGATTTGAAGATCAGCGGCTGCCATAATGCCGATGTTGCACCATTCCACCTTGACATTGGAAGCCCAACAACGACGGAATATGGAATTGCTCACTTCCAGGGATAAAGCCGGGCAGACGCCTTCCGCTTGTTCCATGATATCCGGAGCAGTTTCCACCTGATTGACACCGGCAACCGTAACCACTGGCGCAATACAAGGCTCATAAAACTGCGGCAACGCAAATGCCGGATAAGTGCTCAGGGTGAAATCACCTGCTGTAACCAGTATTTCATAACGACCGTTTTCGTCTGTTTTCTGGTAAAAAACTTCCCCCTGAGTGTTTTCGGCTTTTACTATGAAATCAGCTAAAGGCGTTTCCCCTGCGCTAAAGCTGCAATCCAGGTCAATATCCAGATAGATATGGCCATTGATTGCATTTTGATCGAAGTTGCCCTGCTGGTCGGTTTTGAGCAACAGCGCGTTGGTGGGCACACCATTGTTATCTCCGGTCAGTACCAGATGTTGTCCATCAGGAGTCAGAATATCTTTGGCATTGCCAGATAGGCCCAGATCGCTTTTACCCATGGCCTGGCCAAGTTCATTCAAGTGTAATAATTCCAGGTGTGTGTCCAGTGGATCGTCCACAAAACCCCAGAAAGGAATATAAAAATGGCCATTAGAGGTTTGGGTAAAGGCATTCAGGACAGGCAGAGCATCTGAACCGCCAGGGAAAGGCACGTGGGCGTTTTTCCAAAGCAAAAGTCCGTTGAGGTCTACCTTTAGCAATTCCATTTGCAGCGTGTTGAAGGCAGGGCTGGTACCAAGCAAAGCCAGTTGTCCATCTGTTGTGAGCAACAAATCAATCAGGGTTTGATTCCCTGTATAGGCAAACGCTCTATCCCAGATCAAATCACCATCCTGACTCAACCGCGCCAGGTAATAATTCTGGAAAAAACCTGCCACTGCGATATCGCCTCCTGGAAGCAGGACCAGTTTTTTGATAAGTTGTTGTTTGAGGCCGAAGATTTTATTCAGCAAAACGGCGCCGGAAGGATCGCATTTGATCAGCCAGCCACGGGTTTCAAAATTGATATCACGGGTATTGCCAACTGCCACGATCGAGCCATCGGGTTGCACCGCCAAATCGTTCAGGCCATTTGATATGGTTCCATTGGGCAATAAGGTGTTCCACTCCACAACGCCGAAGGCGTTCAGCTTCAATAGCGCATTGTGTAAAAGGCCGTTTTCATGGTAATTTTCCAGCAAAACCACCCATCCGCCATCCGGACTGGCTGCGGCAGCCACTGCCCGGGCTTGATTCAGGGCGAGACTGGATTGCCAGATGGTTTGGCCGGCGGCATCTGTTTTGGCAAGAAATACAGCTTGGACATCCGTTACTTCTCCCGCAAGGAAGTAACCGCCATCTGCTGCCTGTGCCACTGCCTTTACCGAAGAGGATGCCTCCGGAAAGACCTTAATGAATCCCTGGCCATGAATAAAGGTTGCCAGGAAAAGCAGGGTAATTGTAAGGGTTCTAGCGAGGTACATAAGCGATCTTTTTTCAGTGATGAGAGCGGGGGATTACGAACAAGTTTTTTCCAGGCCGGCCTGCATAAACTTTCATGGTACAAAAGTGCGCGGCACATAACAGCACGACAAGGACAATTTTTGGCATTTTTCAGAACAAAAAAATAAAAAATAAAAATTATAACATTGATAGTCAATATATTAAAACAAAATAACTGATTAATTTTCCAAAAAAAAGTTATTTTTACAGCCTTATTTTTCTGCAAAAATTCAATGTCGCCAAACCTGTTAGCCGTATTGCGTGCCTTATCCAAGCCCCAACGCCGGGCTTTGGTCAAGTTTTCCCGCTCTCCATACCATGTAACGCATGCCGGAGTGGGCAAGATGCTGGATTATTTATTGGAGCATCTTCACCTGCCAGAGATCTCCCGGGAGGCGCTGTTGGAAAAACTGGCTGAATGGGAGGAACAAGCGGACCCGAGGCGTTTGTACCACCTGACCAATTATACCATGGAAACGGTGGAGCAATTTCTGGCACAGGAAACCAGGCAAAACGCCCAGCACCTGCAACATGCCGATACCATTGAAGCGCTCCGGCATTTGCATTTGGAAGAACCAGCCACCCAAATGCTAAAATACGCCCGAAAACGACTCGAACAGGATACACTTCGCGGGTTGGCCTTTTATCAGGCAGACCTAAGGCTGCATTGGGAAGCCTATCATTTGAGTTTACAACAAGGACGGGTCAAAACCTCCAATGCGCAGGCGCTTTCGGAAGCCCAGGACATTGCCTTTATCTGCGAAAAACTCCGCACCGGCTGCATGATGCTAAGTCAGCAGGTGGTAAGTCAGCAGCAATTCGACAAAGGACTGCTTCAACCGGTGCTTCAGTTTCTGGACGGGCATCATTACCTGAATATTCCGGTGGTAGCCGCCTATTACCATGGTTATTATGCCCAATTGGGCGAATCCGGCACCGATGCATACTTTTCCCGATTGAAAGACCTTTTGCAAAACCATGCGACTCAGTTTTCATTGTCGGAAACGCATGATTTGTACCTGATGGCCATCAATTTTTGTATTCGGCAAATCAACCAGCAGAACGAACGCTTTTATACAGAAATATTCGATTTGTACCGCAGCGGGCTCGCGCAGGGCGCTTTATTAGAAAACGGGGTGTTGTCCAGATTTACCTTCAACAACATCACACGCGTAGGCCTGCGCCTGCAGGCGTATGCGTGGGTAAAAGAGTTCCTGCACGAATATGCGCCGCTCCTTCCGGAAACGCACCGGGAAGGCGCTACTCATTTTAACCTGGCGCGGTATTTTTTTGAAACCGGTGCTTATAAAGAGGCCATGCAACACCTTTTGTACATTGAATACGACGACGTGTTGCACAACCTGGCAGCCAAATCCATTCTTTGTAAAATCTACTTCAACCTGGGGGAATACGACACGCTGGAAAACCAGCTTGATAGTTTACTAATATACCTGCGCCGAAAAAAAGTGCTTGGTTACCACCGCGATACCTACCTCACCACCATCAAGTTTTTCAGAAAGTTAGTCAACCTCAACCCCAATAATGCCGCAGAAAAAGAACGCTTACGACAAGAAATTGAGTCAACCCCGGCACTTGCCGAACGGGAATGGCTGCTCAAAGCCCTGGAGCGTGAGTGAGTGACCTGTTCGGTTTGTTATCCGTTCAAATACAAGACGCAACGCGCCATTCACTCACTCTCTAATTTTCTTCCTATGTTTGCCTCCCATGGAAAAGAAACAAGGTCAACTCGTTCGCAGTGTGACGCTGGCAGGCGCCACCATTTTAGTGGTCAGTTCCGTAATCGGTTCGGGCGTGTATAAAAAAGTGGCGCCAATGTCGGCCGAACTACTGTCGCCGGATCTGGTTTTGTGGGCTTGGGCGCTGGCCGGGGTTATCAGCCTGTGTGGCGCTTTAAGTAATGCTGAAATTGCCGGCATGATGGCCGACTCCGGCGGAGAATATGTATATTTCAGAAAGATATATGGCAAATTCATGGCCTTTATGTGGGGATGGAGCACGTTTGCGGTGATTAAAACAGCCGCAGTGGCTGGCATTGCGTATGTGTTTTCCCAATCATTCAATGCTATTTTCCCTTTACCGCATTTACCTGAGTCCATTGAAAGTTTTGAATTCCTGATTTTCAAACCCTTTGAGAACGCCGGGGTTAAGTTGCTTACTATTACATTAATTCTGTCGCTCACCTGGCTAAACTCCCGAGGTCTCAAAAATGGCGAAATCATCAGCACCTGGGCCACCAGATTGGTCATAGTAGGCCTGGTGGGCATCGTTATTTCAGGTTTGCTGTTTGGCGGAGGAAGTTTTCAGAATTTCCACACGCCTTCGGTGAAGTTTGTGGATCGCTCCTGGACGGATTTCAGTTTCATCAAAGCCATGTTTACCGCACTCCTGGCAGCTTTTTGGGGCTACGAAGGTTGGAATACCCTTGGATTCATTGGCGGAGAAATCAAAAATCCCAACCGGAACTTGCCTCTTGCCTTGTTTTCCGGCATGTTGATCATCATGGGTGCGTATTTGTTGGTAAACTTCACTTACCTGTACGTTCTACCCATTGATCAGATCATCAACGTCTATCAATCACAAAATGAAATCGCAGCAGTGGCTGTAGTGCGCCATTTCGCCGGAGACATGGGCGCGATACTCATCTCCATTTGCATTTTGATTACTACGCTAGGCTGTACCAATGCCACCATTCTAATGCCTCCACGGGTGTATTATGCTATGGCTAAAGATGGTCTTTTCTTTCCTCGTGCTAAAGAAATCCACCCGGATTACAATACACCCAACCCGGCTTTATGGATGCAGGGGTTCTGGGCTTGCCTGCTGGTGCTATCGGGCAGCTTCGATCAGCTGACTGACATGCTCATATTTGCAGCCTTCTTTTTTTATGGGGCTACTGCTTTTGGTGTGTTTATCCTGCGCAAACGCGAACCCAATGCCGAACGGCCATATAAGGTATGGGGCTACCCTATTGTGCCGGCCTTGTTCGTGCTGTTTTGTGCCACCCTCATCGTGGTCACCTGTTTCACCCACCCAAGAGAAGCGGGATTAGGGGTTGTGTTGATGCTGACGGGTGTGCCGTTTTATTGGTATTGGACGCGGGAGAAGTGATGGGGAAGGTCATTTGTTAGGGTCATTTAGGGGGGCATTTGAGGGTCATTTGTTAGGGTCATTTAGGGGGCATTTGAGGGTCATTTGTTAGGGTCATTTAGGGGGCATTTATTAGGGATTTGTGGCTGCTGGGTTGATTCTGTAAGCACCTACAAAAGTTATGCTGACAGATCGCTGGCAACAGACATTTCGGATGCCTGGCTTGTGTAGGTCCTTACTGGATGACAACCCAGCTACAATAAAAATTCAGGAAAAAATTAGGTCGAAGGCAAAGTCAAAAATCCGCGTCATCTGCGTCAGAGATTTCACACAGATTTTCAATATCACGTGAGATTGCTGCCGCAGGCAGCATGAAAAATCCGCGTCATCTGCGTCATCCGCGTTCCAATAAAAAATCCGCGTTCAAAAATCCGCGTTCACCTCCCTGGAAACTTCCGGATCATTTTCTCCACACCTGCGGAGATTTCTGCATATGGAAGGGGCTCCTTGGCAATGTAGCCGAGCATTAGGGAGATATGCTGATCAGCATCAACAAGTTTTTGTTGGAGAGCATCTTTTTGCAATCTGAAAGCTTCCCGGATTTGACGCTTGATACGGTTGCGGGCAACGGCGGTTTTGAATACCCGCTTTGGCACGGTGATCACCACCTGAATCCTGCTCATAGCTGCCAAATGAGGAGGAGCGTCAGTCCACACCACCCGCATTGGATATGCCACATAGGATTGCCCGCCCTTGAACAGCGCACTGATGGCTTTCTGACTCTTGAGTCGTTCCTGACGGGTAAAGGTGGGCATAATGGGTATTTAGCAGGGGCGGGTTGCCACAAGGCACAAAAATAAGACTTCCGAGGCCACAGGGCGACTTCGGAAGTCTTATAAATATGCAAAAAACACGATTCAGGCTAAATCAGAAGATTGGCCTGGAGCCGGGTTCAATTATTTCGCACCACGCTCGTCAGAAACGGTCAGTTTCCAGCGACCTTGCTTACGGCGGCGAGCCAGAACTTTGCGGCCATTTTTAGACTCCATGCGGGAGCGAAAACCATGCTTGTTTGCGCGCTTGCGCCGTGAAGGTTGATATGTACGTTTCATCGCTTACTCTGTAAAATTTGTTCTTTCCGAAAAACGGAGCGCAAAGGTACAATTAGTTTTTAAAATTCAAAACATCGGCCTTGAATTTTACTTGGGAAATAGTTTTTAGGGGTTAGGGGAATTGGTGGCATGTCAGGGTATTTTACTGTCGGGGTGACTTTGGAGTCACCCCGACAGTAAAATACCCTGACATCACCCGCCTGGAGTTTTTGTGTTAATTGCCGGTATTGGCCTGATCTATTGTCGGGCTGAACTCATCTACCAATTGTCTTCAAAATATCCATTAAATGACCCAAATGACCTTTAATGCCCCCTAAATGACTTTAATGACCAATAAAAGCCTACCCTACTGAACCATCAACTTCCCTGTTCCAAGGATTTTACCATCCTGTTTGATATTAAACAAGTAAGTGCCACTTGGCAGGGCGCCTGCCTGCAAGGTGAACACAGGATGATCTCCCTGTTGCTGAAGCAACATAACTCCCTGCAAATCAAACACCTGCAATTGAAGATTCCGCGTATTATCGAGTCCTTTCAACTCCAGTAATGCTGCCTCTGAGAAAGGATTGGGGCTTACCTGCACTGTATATTGTGGCCTGCGGGGTTGCCATAGTCCAACGGTGACAAAATTTTCTCCCAGCTTATGATTGGTTGTGTTAGTCACAATGGCATCGTTGAAGTCAAAATAAATCAGTGCCGTATTTTCAATGACCGTTTCCAACGGGGCATCTGCCTGGTGATTGATGGTAAATTTGACATACCCGTGCGACGCCGGCTCATTTACATTAGAATCAGGCAGTAGTATATTTTCAAAAAGGAACGTGAGTAAACCTGCGCCACTCAGATTCCAGGAGTAGTCATGGCTACTTGCACCCGGCCGGAAGGTAGCCGGATCGAGCCACAGAGAAAGCGTATCTTCAATTCTTACGGTGAAAGCCGTGTCATTTCCCGTATTTTGGAAGCGGATCAGGTATTCCAGCGGAGTGCCCGGGCGGATGTAATGATTAGCGCCGTATCCAAGTGGGTAGCCTGTTTTATCGTTTGGATCGTATGAGCCGGTGTTAGCCTGACAATGAATGTCCAGATATGGATCCAGGTCATTTTGCGGGAACATATTCACAAAACCTGTGGAAAAAACCGGAGCAGTAGTGCAGCCTTCTACCGAGATGGCAGGGAAGGAATAACCCGGATGGAAAGGCACTTGCTCCACCTCCAGTCGCCAGGTGCTGCCGTTTGCCGGCACGCTCACGATGGCCGATTCTCCGGCATCCAGCTGAACCGGAGCGCTCATGAGCATGATCTGGTCTTCAATAACGATATATTCCAGTGCTTCTGTCATGTTGCCAATGCCCACATTTTTGATTTCAAACCGCACAGAGTCGGAGGCGCAGGCACTCTGAATGCGCAGGCTGGCGCCATTCCATTGCACATTGGTGGGGATACAAGTGGTATCCGGGTAAATATGCGCCTCGGTACAGTGCGTTTGGCCCCATACGGCACTACAGCTGAGGTGCGCCGTAATATGAAAATTGCCACAATCGCCAGGTTCCAGATCGCCTACCAGGAAGCGATACACGTTGTTGCCCTGATCAATAAATGGGATAGTAGTGTTTAGGATGGTGAACAACGACTCCAGTGTTACGTCCACATAGGCATCTGTGGCTGTTTCGGTACCGTTGTTGCAGTAGGAAACACTAAAGAGGTTGTTGCTGAAACAACGCCGCAGGTTACCGGAGGTAATGTCTACCGTCAGCAAGGGGCAGCTCGCCAGTTTCTGAAACAACAGATCCTGCGCCGGGTAGGTCTGGTTTGGCGATACTGCTACTACATCCGGGATAGACGGGCAGGTACCCCAAAGCAGACTGAGTGGCACAGCAGATATCTGATAGGTGTCGCCCGCTTCCACAAACAACTCGTAATTGCCGCTAGTGTCCGTTACAGCAAAATAGGTTCCCAGCGCGCCTTCGGCCTGAACAATCCATTGTTTCAGCGGAGCATCTCCGCCATCTGTTTGGCAATCCAGGTTAACATCCGCTAATACCCGACCGGTAATTTGACTGCACAACCCGGCATTACCCGAAATCACCTCTACCACATCAGTGGCTGTACATCCATTTAGGGTGTTTATCACTAAAAGCACATAAGTACCTGGCGCATTCACTACTGGGTTGAGGGTGTTTCCACCGCTCAGAATATTGCCACCAAAGGTCGTCCAGAGTTGGTTAAACATCGAGCCTTGTCCCCCCGAACCCGCCAGGGTAACCACGCCTCCACCACAAGGTAGTTGCAAATCCGGACCGGCATTGGCGATAGGCTGAACGATATCAGCCGCAACACCTACCGACATTACAGAGGTACAGCCATTGGTGACATCCGTTACGGTTAGGGTATAGACTCCCGGCTGGTTAACACTGGGTGTAGGTGTATTGGTTGGGCCAATGATGGCCGGACCAGACCAGGAAAAAACATACTCTGGCCCTTGCGTAGAGCAGGTAGCATCAATTTCTACGGAAGTAACCACACACGTTAACACCTCAGGCACGGCTATACAACTCACGGGAGCATTGGCATCAACTGAAATACTTGCATTAGCCGAGGCCGTACACAAATTGGCATCCGTTACTGTGAGGAAATATTCCCCGGGAACCGGCACATTCAATGCGGCTGTTGTAGCGCCGTTTGGCCAGTTGTATGTGTATGGACCCGTACCGCCGGTTACAACAGGATTTAGTTGAATGGAAGGTGTTACACAATTTAATACAAACGGCCCTCCTGGGAGGGAAACGGTTAGTGGGTCCGGCTGATTGATGAAACCAACATTCGTAGCGGTACAACCTAATCCATCTGTTATGGTAACGGTATAGGCCCCGGAAGTCAGGTTGTTCACATCTTCCGTGGTAGCGTTATTCGACCACAGATAGCTAATAGGCCCGGCGCCATTCGTCACCGTCAGGTCAATGGCGCCATTGCCTCCGCCAGAGCAGGACACATCAGTAATCGCCGTACTGGTTTGAAAATCACATTGGGCATGGCTGTCGGGTAACCAGGCCAGCCAGCAAAAACATAAGGTAAGTAGTAAGTAGCGCATGGGTATCATGTTGTTCTTTATTCAGGTTAAAAGGGCGCAAATCAATGGCCCGGAGAAGAAAAAATCAGTACGAATTCGTTTGACACACTTTTGATACTGCAAATGTTAGGCATGCTGCCCGGATTAGCAAAGACATTTTTTGGCATTTGTTCCTGTCTATTTTATTTTATTTTTAATGAATCAATTGAATAACAATACTTTAAAAAATATTTTTTTTAAAATTTCTCATTTTGAAAGGATAAAAAAATGGCGCTGCACCCTGATATTTTGGTGCAGCGCCATTCCAAAGCCCTTACAGAGAATGCCCGTAGCCCTAACCCGACTTCCTGTACATCTCAAACTTCGCAAGACCCATCCGTTGCAACCAATGGTTGAACGAAACCCGGAGCACGCCCAAACCATATTTCATGCTTCTGCTGAAATTAATGCTTGAGGCTTCTTCAAAATACTTCGTGGGACAGGTTACCTCGCCAATATCGAATCCGGCATAGACAATTTGCGACAACATCTCGTTGTCGAACACAAAATCGTCGGAGTTCTGATTGTAGTTGATACCTAGCAAAACTTCCTTACTGAAGGAACGATAACCGGTATGATATTCCGAAAGCTTATAGTTAATCAACAGGTTTTGGGTGAAGGTCAGAAATCTGTTCGCAATGTATTTATACATTGGCATGCCCCCCTTCAGCGCACCCATACCCAGGATTCGGGAGCCCAGCACCACCGGATACAATTCTTCCCCAATGATATTCACCATGCTCGGAATGAGCTTTGGGGTATACTGATAGTCTGGGTGTAGCATAATCACAATATCTGCCCCAACAGCCAGTGCCTTATTGTACAGCGACTTTTGGTTGCCGCCGTAACCTTTGTTTTTCTCATGTACAATTACATGCTGAATACCCAGCGAACGCGCCAGTTCCGCCGTATTGTCGCGACTATGATCGTCGCACAAAATCACTTCATCCACCAGGTCAAACGGAATTTCCCGGTAGGTTTTTTCCAGCGTCAGGGCAGCATTATACGCCGGCAAAACCACAACAACTTTCTTGTTTTTATACATATTCGAGTGCTTGAGTACTTGAGTGCCTGAGTGTTTGAGTTGGCGTTCGGCTGGGTGGCTCAGAGGGCATTGCCTTTTAGGTAGAGATGCTCAAAGGGCCATGCCATTCGAACTACCCAGCCAAATGCCAACTCAAACACTCAGGCACGCAAACACTCAGATGCTAAATCACAATATTAATCATCCTTCCAGGCACGAATACCACTTTTTTAGGCGCCTGTCCTTCCAGCCATTTTTGCACCTGTTCCAGCGCCAACGCTGCCGCCTCGGCATCAGCAGCTGAGATATCGGTTGGCAATTCAATGGTTGCCCGAAGCTTTCCGTTGATCTGAATCGGGTATTCCTTGGTGTCTGTTTTGATCAAATCTTCATTGAATTTCGGCCAGGCGGCATCACAAACCGAATCACTGTGCCCCAACTGATACCAAAGCTCCTCTGCCATGTGCGGACCAAACGGCGCCAGCATGATCACTAATGGCTCCAGGATTGCACGCTTGTTGCATTTCAAACCACGCAAATCGTTGGAGGCGATCATGAAATGACTGACACAGGTGTTCATGCTCATCCGTTCAATATCGTCGGTCACTTTTTTGATACATTGGTGTAATACACGCAATTCATCGCGGGTTGGTTCTGTATCTGAAACCCGGAACTGTTCTCCTTCAAAGAACATGCTCCAGAATTTGCGCAAAAAGCCACTTACACCCGTAATGCCCTTGGTATTCCAGGGTTTGGCATCGGTGATGGGGCCCAGGAACATCTCGAACATCCGGAAACAATCTGCCCCATACTCTGCTACAACATCGTCCGGGTTAACCACATTAAACTTGGATTTCGACATCTTTTCTACTTCCCAGAAGCAGGTGAATTTACCATCTGCATCTACCTTGAAATTGGCATTGGCAAACATGGGTTGCTTACGCGCCTTATCCAGATCCAAAATATCGTTGTCCACAATATTGACATCCACATGCAATTGTGTTAAGGATTCAGGACTGTATTTATAGATCAGACTGTGCGACACGAACAGTTGTTCGGTTCGGATCGGATCTTCAGTAGTCATGTAATTATCCTTGCTGCTCAATGCCTGGCGGATTCGCCCTGCAACGACTTCCGGCTCATTAATATGTTGGGTTATCCACTCCGTATGCAACACCAACAATCGCTTACCGTCAGTAATCGCTGCCGTATGGATGCGTTCAATTTTATCCAACTGTTTTTTTGAGGTAACCTCTATGACCAGGTTATTGGTCTCAAATGCAAAATCATACTTAATCTCCTCTTCATAATTAGGCCCGCCAATCATGATCGGGCCATACTCTTCCAAATAAGGTTTTAACACCTTGATCAGTAAATACTCCTCAAAAAATCGCTCTTTGGCCCGGTAAACAAAATTGGAGCGCCCTTGGATCATGCCCTGATTCACCAGCCTTTTGGCAAACTCCCGATGTGGAACCAAGCCAAGATCATGCAGAAAATGGTTCCAAAAACGGCTGTACAACAAGTGGCCTACAGCGTGTTCAGAACCTCCAATGTAAAAATCCACCTGCTGCCAATAATCCAACGCTTCTTTCGAGCAAAAAACACCTTCATTTTTGGGGTCCATGTACCGGTAAAAATACCAGGATGAACCTGCCCAGCCTGGCATAGTCGACAGTTCATATTCCCAACCTGCAGCTCTAGCCAGTGGTGGCTCTCCGGATTCAGTGGGCAAATACTTATCTACCGCGGGTAATACCAACGGCAATTCTTTCTCATCTAGAACATATGGCACATCATCCACCCAGCGCGCAGGTACTGGTTCTCCCCAATAGCGCTGACGGCTGAATACCGCATTGCGCAGTTTGTATTGGGTTTTACCCCGGCCAATACCTTCTTTTTCCAGCCATTGGATCAGCTTGGGTACCGCTTCTGCATAGGTCATTCCGTTTATCATGCCGGAATTGATATACTGGCCCTCCTTCGTAGGGTCAGCTGCAGCGTCCAACCCTTGTTGAGTGTCCAGGATAGGCGTAACCGGCAGGTTAAACTCCTTAGCAAAATTCCAGTCGCGCTGGTCGCCGGAGGGTACAGCCATTACAGCGCCGGTCCCGTAACTGGCCAATACATAATCCGCAATCCAAATAGGTACACGCATGCCATTGGCAGGATTGATGGTATATGCCCCCGTAAATACCCCGGTAGCCTTTTTGGTATCGGCCATACGCTCAATTTCGCTGCGCCCCGCCGACCACTTGATGTAACCTTCCACGGCGTTACTCTGTTCAGCCGTGGTCAGGGTCTTTACCAAATCCAGTTCTGGCGCCAACACCATAAATGTAACACCAAAAATGGTATCCACCCGAGTGGTGAAAACCTCAATATATTGATTGTCATATCCTTCTACGGCGAATTTCACAGAAGCGCCTACAGATTTCCCAATCCAGTTGCGCTGCTGTTCCTTAATAGACTCTGACCAATCAATGGTATTCAATCCATCCAGCAGGCGATTCGCATAGGCGGTAATACGCATTACCCATTGTTTCATGAGTTTACGCTCCACGGGATGACCACCGCGTTCGCTTACGCCGTCTTTGACTTCGTCATTGGACAAAACAGAGCCCAAAGCCGGGCACCAGTTAACGTATTCCTCACCAGGAAAGGTGATGCGGTATTTCAACAGGAACAATTGTTGTTCTTTTTCACTCATCCCGTTCCATTCTGCTGCAGAAATGATCGGAGTGTCATCGTCGCAAACCGCACGCACAGTAGCATTGCCCGTCTGCGCCAGACGAGTCGTCAAAGCACTGACAGGCAAGGCTTTATCTGCCTCCAGATCGTAGTAATGGTTGAATAGCTGGATAAAAATCCACTGGGTCCACTTATAGTAACCAGGATCTGAAGTGCGCACTTCCCTACTCCAATCAAAGGAAAACCCGATGTTTTCGAGTTGTTCACGGTAACGGGCTATATTTTGCTCCGTAGTAATAGCCGGATGCTGCCCGGTTTGAATAGCATATTGCTCTGCAGGCAATCCAAAAGAGTCGTAACCCATGGGATGCAGCACATTAAAACCCTGCAAGCGTTTGTAACGCGCCAGGATATCTGATGCGATATACCCCAGCGGGTGACCTACATGCAGGCCTGCACCTGATGGGTACGGAAACATATCAAGTACGTAGTACTTGGGCTTATCTCCTTGATTTTTAACCTGATATACATGGTTTTCTTGCCACCACTTCCGCCATTTAGGCTCTATGTCACCGGGTCTGTATTCCACTGTAAAGCTGATTTTGTTTTGCGAAGGCGCAAAATTACGGCTTTTTTTTAAAACGATGTGACGATGAACGATGGGACGAAGAACGATGGACGGTGAACGATGAACGATAATTCTCTTTCATTTCTTCTTTGGAGGTTTCATTAGTACCATCCAGAAAGTTAAGCTCAATGATTTGCTTGTGCGACAACCGGATATCCTTGACCGAATTGCCTGTAGCCAATGCCGGATTGCAAGGCAATGCGTGGCACAATATGCCAGGTCACATGGAGAAAGCCGCCCGGAGCAAATTGCGGCAAAAGCTGATCGTTTAACCATTCTTCATAGGCGGACTCGGTTTCATGTTGAAAGGTTGGAAAGGAGATCCCTCCCTGGACTTTGGCGCCAAAGCTCCAGGCACCGGATTGTGCGCTTAAGGCTGCTGCAACCTGCAACAGCATGAAAAAAGTAATCTTGTCATGTGCTTGGTGTTTTTAAGGCACAAAGCGTGTATATGCTTAATATAAAAAAGCCCTGCAGGCATTCACCTGCAGGGCTAATCATCATTTAAATATCCTTACTTCGTCTGAATCATCTTCTTCGTAGCGATATCCGTATCGGTTTCCAACTGATAGTACAGCACACCAGTGGTGTTCAACAGGGCGCGATCAAGCACCACTGTATTCTCACCTTTAGGGAACTGTCCTTTCTGCTGGTACACCATCCGGCCGGCTTCGTCGAAGATCGACAGCGTAGCATCAGATGCTTCCGGAAGGAAGAATCCTATCGTCGTTTTATGCACAAACGGGTTCGGCTGGTTCTGATAAAGCTCAAATCCTACACCGGCAACCGTTTTGCCGTCGTAACGGAACGCTACATTCAAGCGGCCGTTGTTGTCGTATGCCTCAGCGCGGGTGATCTCTCCGCTTACACCAAGCATTTCGCTCAGCTTGCCGGATTTCTCAGCACGCATGCGTAGCGTGAACGCTTGTGGACCATCCACAGATACCGTAGTAGCACCCTCGAAAATCGTACCGAAGTTGCCGGAAGTAATTCCGTCTTCCTCCTGTACGCCTACTGTTTTCAGACCATCCTGCAGCATGGTGAACTGGAAGCCTTTCAGCTGCTGGGCAGCCGTAAAGGTCACCTCGAATTCCTCACCGGCTTTCACTATGCGGTCTTCAACATCGAAGAT
>JBIKUE010000175.1:0-8073 GCA_044347755.1 Saprospiraceae bacterium | reverse complement strand
ATTCAATGCGCAAAAACACCATCCCCAAAAACTAATTTTATACCTTTGAAATCTACTATGCTGAACACCATAACCTACTGTTCACTTTGACCGGATTCTACTGTTCACTTTGGCCGGAATTATGCACTATAACCTCAAAACCAATTTCTATTTTTATAGATGACTACCATGGTGTCGACTCCTTGGCCTACAATTATTTGAAGAAACAACCTCGCCCAGACTTTATTCTATTCCCAACTTTGCCAGCTGCTAATCATGATACCTCAGATATTTTTCGTGCTGAAAGTTTGCTAAGGAATTTTCCTAACTCTTCCTTTGAACCTTATGTTTTTCACTATTTAGTTAGTGAGTATTTTCAAAAGGCTCGACTTGAAGCAATCTATGGAAAAAACCAGGATAAAGTACTTCAGTATCTAAGATTTTCAAAAAAATACGCATTAAAAGTACTCAGCCTTGGAGATGAAGGAATGAAAGCAAAAACGAATGGAATCTATGAAGGGTATTTGGAAACGCTTAGAGCTGTATTCTACCCTATTATACCCCCCGAAAAGTTAGAAGAAGAGTTTATTTTGCCAACCAAAAACTGACTATGAATAAAAATGTTTGTTCCAACTAAATCAACTGACTTGGATATTAAATATTAAACAACCAAAAATATGAAAACAAATTTTGCCATACTGACAAGTGTTCAAATCTTGTTATTTGCATTGAATTTGAATGCAAATAATCCAAGCCCATTGGGTCTTTCTGTATCTTTCGAGAAAGATACTTTGCAGCTGCTTGAAGAATGGAATTTTACCCTGGAAATAAAAAATACCAGTGCAGCAGATGTTGATATGTTGTTAACTGAAATAGTTAGTGGTTGTGGTTCCATGGCTTTTGAGATAAAGCTTGAGATTAGAAATCAATATTTTAATTCATGGACAGATACGAAGGTGATTAAATGTATGTATAGCCCATATGGTGGTTCAGGAATGTACAAACTTAAGCCAAATGAACATATCAGTTACCAATTTCGATGCAACCCTCCAATTGGATTGCTTGATTTTGGTACTAATGAAATTCGGGTGTCTTGTGCAAATTTTTTCAACTCGACGGAGGATATACACTACTCGGTGCCAATGAATTTAGACATTATACCGCCAAAAGGTCAGGATTTAGCTGCTTTTAATTATCTAAAGCGACTGCCAGAACCTGATTTCATTTTAGCCCCTTTGTTTCGTTGTATAAGGTTTGACACCTCAAAGGTTCTCCATGTAGCGTATATAATAAATCATTTTCCAGAGTCTTCACTGGCTGAATACGGAAAATTATATATGGCTAATATATACAAGCTTAAGGGGGAAATAGAGTTGCGTAAACGCGAACCTAATGTAGAAAAGGCGGTAAAATATTTCAGAAGTTCAAAAAATTATGGGATAGAATTGCTTTCGGGTAAGGACCCTGCAATTCAAAAGGCTTCAAATGACCTATTATATATTGTTTCAGAGAACGTATTGCGTTCTTATAATTATATGCCACCAGATACAATTGAGAAAGAATTTACCTTTCCATTTAAACGCTAAAATATGAATCACTATATTCGTCTCCTATCTATTGCATTGATGCATCTGCTATTTATTGCCAGTGCAAATGTGGATAAATAGCAGGTGCTCATTAATGCTCACCCCGCCATGGTAGTTCTTCTTCATTAATCCTTTTTGGCATGACAAAAGCATTCTTTTTTCTTTGCTCTTTTTCAATTTTGGGTACATATGTTCAATCACAAACCTTGAACAGCCTTGACGTAAATCTTTTCTTTGAAGAAGATACCATGCAATTGATTGATCCATGGAAGTTTAGATTAGAAATCTCTAATAAAGGAGCCTCCGTAGTTCGTATATATCCAGTATCAATATATAGAGGAAGAAGATCCGAAATAGGTTTTGTATCTCTCGAAGTAAAGCAGGATTCGGCTACTGATTGGATTAGAACAAACTGTATTATAAATACTCATTCCGAAAATGGTTATCCATCAGCCAATCCGTCATTTGGATTGCAGCCAAAAGAAACATTTAGGTCTATGGACTTTCATTGTCCTTCTCCAACCAATCTTTTGAGAACAGGAATATTGTATGCAAGGATTGTTTATGCTCCATATGGTGTAGGGGATACCACTAGGATTTACTCTCCCCCACTTAAACTTACAATACTCCCGTACGAAGGGGTAGATATGAGTGCGTATAACTATTTAAAAAAACTTCCAAATCCAAACTTTATCCTTTACCCACTTGTGGAGGTTTTGCATATTGACACTTCTGATATAGTTCATGCGGAATATTTAATTAAAAATTTCTCGAAATCTTCCTTGTCAGATTATGCCCGACTTTATTTAACTTCGATGTACATTTCAAAGGCATATAATGTTATTAGGGGGTCGAAAAAAGTCGAAGACGGATTATATTATTTAAGGCTTTCCAAAAAGTACGGATTGTTGGTTGTTGAAAAAAACGAGAAAAAGATGCGAGAAATCGCCATCGAAAAGTTAAAATCTTTGGAGGGGATATCTGCACAGCTTTATAACTATTATTCGCCCTCAGAAATCGTAGAAGAATTCACTTTCCCGTTTAAACAATAAAAATTATGAAAATTAATAAGATATTGATCATAGCGATTGGAGTGCTTTTTCACCTGCCTTTTACGGCCAGTGCAATCATTGAGATCACTTCTTTCAAGCCAATTACTCCTGGCAATGGTTGTGACGGTGAAATTGATATTACAGCTTCCGGACCTGCAGGTAGTATCTATCCATGCACATTTATGTGGACAGGCCCCAACGGATTTTCTGCAACAACAGAGGATATAACCATGCTATGCACTCCTGGTGTATATGTCGTTAAAATTACCTTTGCTGATGGATCGTGCTCAGTGAGTTTGAGCGTTACCATTGTAAAATGCAGCGCTGCATTTCAGCCGCTTCAAACGGTCACAAAAGAGTGCCCGGGAGAAAGCAACGGGGCTATTTCCATTACACCCTCTCCGGGAGGGGTAGCGCCTTTTACATACCAATGGAGCAACGGGGCTACAACGAAGGATTTGCAAGATATTGCATCAGGCGAATATTGTCTAACCATTACAGATGTAAATGGATGTGAAGCGAAGCCGGAATGTTATACTGTTGGCGCTTATGATCCGTTAACAACAATTGGGATAGAATCTTATCCTGAATCTCCAAATTGTAATGGCGGGTTTGGAACAGTAAATATTTCTTTCCCAATACCAGGGCAATATGCAGGCCCCTATAATTATTTATGGAGTACAGGTGAAACTACGGAACTAAATTTATATGTTGAAAATTCAGATTATTACTCAGTTACTGTAACCGATGGGTGTGGCCATTCAGTAGTAGCAGCAACTCATTATTATATATACCGGCCCTTAGACGTTGAATTGTCGTTATCAAATTTTTGCAGTCTTCCCGCCGATATAAATTCCTTTGCTGCCAATGGAGGCGGTGGCCCATATTCCTATTTATGGAGTAATTCTTCTACCAATATGGATTTGACTGTTATTGCTCCAGGGACATATACAGTTACAGTTACTAGTACACAAGGATGTTCGGGAACACAGTCTATATCGGCTCCAATAAATCAAAATATTGAATTTGATGCTACGATTATTAATCCATCTTTCGGAAGTTGTAGTGATGGGGCGATTTCTCTTAATATATCCGGAGGACAAGAACCTTTTCATTTTTCCTGGAGCGGGCCTGGAGGGTTCCACTCCAACAGCCAAAATATTTTCGGAATTTCTAATGGAATATATTGTGTTACTGTTACAGATGATTTTGAGTGCTCAACAACAAGATGTTTTACGCTAGTTCAAAATACGTTTGTAAACATTGGAAACATAACTAATGTAACCTATTGTTCTACTAATACCCCCGATTGCAGTGGAAGTGTTAGTTCGTCCTGCGATGGAAGTATAAGCTTGATAAAATCTGGAACTTCTCCTTTGAATTTTGTTTGGTCTAATGGTAGTACCACAATGAATATATCAAACTTGTGCCAAGGACTATATACTGTAACTATTACAAGTCCGAATGGTTGTACACAGAGCATCGTATCAAATATTTGCTGCTGTTATCCTAGTTCGCCCAATACATTTCCAAGTTGTTTGAGTCCGTGTTATTTACCTGCCAATCAAGCACCACCATCTATTAATATTGTGGTTTCCAATTTCAACGCACCACAAACTAATTCATCAAAAGATGGGTCTATTAATATTTTAGTTAACGGGGGATTTGGCAACCTTAACTATTTATGGTCGGGGCCAAATGGGTTCATTTCTTCCAATCAAAATTTATCTGGAATAGGCCCCGGACTGTATTGTATTACCGTAACAAATGGTTGTTCCTCAACTAGCACCTGTGTACAAATGAATCCTTGTTCAGGTCTGAATTTGTCAGCCACTACCGGGTTTACTTGCCCACAACTTAATCAAGCCATAGGTAAAGTTTATATTTCTATTGTTGGCGGAAACCCGTCTTATTCATATTTATGGAGCAACGGATCAACATCAGAAGATTTAAATAATATGGATGGTGGTGTGTATACTGTTACTGTGACTGACATTGGTGGATGCCAAAAAAACCTTTCTGCAACAGTAGCAAGCAACTTAGCTACAATCACTCCTGTTGTAACGTCAAATGATTGTTACCGAAAAATCAAGTGTGGCAGCCATATAGAAATTGAACAAGCAGGTACATATGCTGGAGATTTCACAAGTTGTAATAGATACACCAAGTATTGTGATATAGGCCCAACGCCAATGAGGGAAGTGGTTGTAGATATTAATCAAACCATAAATTGGAATGGAGGTCCGTTTACAATTTTTGACCAAGTAAATTGTACTTTAAATTGCCTTGATGGCGGCACAAACTACTTTGGAGTAATTATCACTGATGAAGTTTTGTATGCTAACTACGAAACTTTTAAATGTTCATTTGGGAATGCATGCTTATTTTCTACAATAAATTTAGATGGTACCTTTCACGAAACACTGCTAGTACCTTATTCTAATGCTACCACAACAAGCATTTCATATACCTCAGTGTATAATACTACGCATTGCCCAAATTCTTGTTTGGTTACATTTAAATGTGGTACTCATTTTCTAAAACAAATATGTGATTGGGGAGAGCCTTGTCCTCCTGAGCCAATACATCAACCTGATACATTAGAAATGAGTCTTCTTGAATTTGTTGATGCAATAATTACGAATTATTCTGTTGATGAAGTTGGTGTGCATAAAGATGCTAAACCAGACATGTCAGTGAGAGAATACGAAAATTTAATATCAGGCAAGGAAGCTTATCCTATTTTGCCATTCAGTAAAATATTGTTGCCAGATAATGAATTAGTTATCTCTCCTAATCCATTTAGCGATGTAATTAATATAGCTTGGAAAAATGAGATTGAAATGAGTGAATTTAGTGTTTTTAATGCGATTGGTCAATTAATCCTGAATGATGAAAATTTATCGACTACCTCATCATTAGGTAAAATTGAGGTGTTGACTCAAAATCTTCCTTCCGGAGTTTATCATATATCTTGTAAGCTTACAAATGGAAATATAGTGATTAAAAAGCTAATAAAAATTTAGATCACTTTATTTTTACACTTCATGAAAAATTTCAACCTCAGGTTTCTTTTATTATCACAATTTCAAAATTTCACCCTTTTCAAACATTCATCCATCATGAAGAAAAACATTTTTTTCGTCTTTCTTTCCTTTAGCATTTATTCGTTTACATGTGACCTACAATCGCATGAAAATATTGAAAATGAAGGCGTAATTGGCACTTGGAAAGAAATTGTGCCCATGTCTCCAGTATTTTCTCCAGAAGGAGTCGTCATTGATTCGGTAGACGGGAGTGCTTATTATGAGTTTCATCAAGATTCTACATTCAGTACAACAAATGATTACTGGACAGATTTTACGCATGGAACATGGGAGTTTGACTCTAGTAATTCTAGGATGTTTTTATACCCAATTTATGATAACCTTCCAAACTTTTATCGAAAAGATATTTGGGGAATTATTTACATGGATGAATCAAGATTGGAGGTTACACATCAATTTGATCACTTTTTCCCGGGAGATAGTACAGTAGGAGCCATCTACCTAAAGCGGAATTTTGAAAGAATTCAATAAGGTGAAAGGTACCAGAAACTATCTCAATGCTACTGACGAGGTGCTTGCAGTCACCCCGCCAGCGCCAAGCTCCCATATCCCAAGCCGAACGCACGCTGACGCGTTTCGACGTCGCGCCAGCTTGGGGAAGGCTATGATTCCTACCACTTACTGAAAAAAAGAACCATTCTTCAACCAGAATAAAAGCTGCCGGGTATTTTTGAGCCAAAATATCCTGCATGCATCTCCGTATTCTCGCACTCTGGCTCCTTTGCACCTCCTTCCATCCCCAGTCGCCCATTGTTTTTCAAACCGCTTCTTTCAGGATCGGCCTGGACCAAACCGGTAAATTAACCGAATGGATCGACCTGGCTACCCAAACCAATTACCTGGCCACGGAACAGGCCTCCTGGCTGTTGTCGCTCATGATCCGCGACAGTCTGTACCGACCAGTGGAAGCGCAATATCAGGCCGGGAAAAAGACCCTCACGCTGCGCTTTCCGGAGCAACGAACGGCCGTGATCAAAGTGAAGGAACAGGCCTCTCACCTGAGTTTTGAGCTGGTCAAAGTGTCAGACGAGCAGGATGTTGACCTGGCGGTTTGGGGCCCTTACGGCGTAACCTTGAAGGAAAGCATCGGGGAAACGGTGGGGATTGCCCAGAGTAAATCCTTTACCGCAGGTATTCAGGCGCTAAATCCCAAAACCCTGGGCGGTTACCCCTGGAAAGACAACGATCACCTGCCGCAAATAGATGTGTTTGAGCAGGAGGACTACGATAACCTGGAGCAGGGCAAACGCTGGGTGCTCTACTCTGTGGAAGCCGCCAAACCCACGCGCTTTGGCGCAACCCTGCAGGCGTACGTGCGCAACCGACAGAAAGACCGCGTGATTGAAAACTGGGGCCATAAACAATACCTGGCGCCGGCCCTGAACGATGGCGGATTGAAAGGAAGCGCCATTGCCCTGTTCGGTTGCCCAAGTGCTAAAACCCTGGAAACCATCGGCGCCATTGAACTTGCAGAGGGCTTGCCGCATCCTACCATCCACGGGGAATGGATCAAAGCCTCGCCGGTGGCCAACAGCTCTTACCTCATCATGGATTTCGATGAATCCAATGTGGATCAATGCCTTGCCTACGCCGAGCAGGCCGGTATGCACTACCTGTACCATGGCTCGCCGTTCAAAACCTGGGGGCATTACGAATTGAGCCCTTTGTTTTTTCCCAATGGGAAGGACGGCCTCAAAGCCTGCGTACAAAAAGCCGAAAAACGCGGCGTTTACCTGGGCACTCATACGCTCAGCAATTTTATCAATACGGAAGATGCGTACGTGAGCCCTGTACCGGACAAACGCTTAGCCAAGGTGGGGGCCAGTGTACTCTCGCAGGCCATTGATGCTGCGCAAAAGGATATTCCGGTGGATCAACCGGATTTTTTCAACCAAATGGAGAACAATACCCTGCACGGCGTACAGATAGGGGAGGAGATTGTCCGCTACGGCCGGGTGTCGGAACAAGCGCCCTGGATGCTGCTGGATTGTGAGCGTGGCGCATTTGGCACCAAAGCCTCGGCGCACGCCAAGGGGGCTACCACTTACAAACTGGCCGATCACGGCTATCAGGTGTTTTTGGGCAATGCAGCACTGAACCAGGAAATTGCGGAAAATGTGGCTGATCTGTTCAATGAAACCGGAATACGCATGGTGGATTTCGACGGTCTGGAAGGGGCGCACTCCACCGGATTGGGTAATTACGGGGAGGCGCTGTTTGCCCAGGCCTGGTACGACAGGCTGAACAAGGATATGAAAAGTCACTTCGTGATGGGCGCGAGTCGGTCCGGACATTATTTCTGGCACCTGTATTCCCGCATGAACTGGGGCGAACCCTGGTATGCAGGAT
>JBIKUE010000174.1:0-8178 GCA_044347755.1 Saprospiraceae bacterium | reverse complement strand
GCAGTTAAGGCTGCCGTCCTGAATAAATTTATTCAAATAGCCGCTCCTAAATCTGTGAAAGTCGCTTGAGGCCTAAACGGGATAGGGAAAATCTGGCTTCCAACAAGATTCATGCAACAAAGCCACTCGCTTCTATTATGTTCGTTAAAGCCATAAAAATATAGGTCGTTAAAATGCAAAACACTTTGAAGGGTGTCTGTCCGCTCCCAAACTCTTAAAAGTCTAGCAACGTCAAAGTCTGCACGCCAAAACATTATTAGAATAGTGTCAATTCTGTCATTAAATGAAGGAATTGGATAAGTCTGTAACGTTTGATTGAAGAAGTCAGTTGCAAATTTATCTAAAAGTCCAAGTTCGTTTTCAGTCCATTCGTTTTTGTCAAACGGTAGTAGTCGTGAAAATGAAAGTTCTGTTGATTGTGTCGGAAATTTGTATTCTGAAATTAGGTCTAAATATCTTGGCAAGAAATGTTTTACTTCTTCAATTCTTGTCTTCTCAGGTTTTGCACTGTCGTTATATTCGCTTAAAAGGTCAACTGGTATTTCTCTAACTGGTAAACTTGCAAGTCGTCCTTCGTCTTCAATTTTCATACAACAGTCTGTGCATACATCAAGAGGTCGGTCTGCCCGATATTTTGAAAATAGTTCGTATGCTTTTTCAACTGTTTCTTTCATTGTCTTTGTGTCGTCTTAAAATGCCCTATAACGATTTGGCGCTTGGCGCAGTGGCGGGCTTCGGAGCACAAAACTGTCAATATACCACAAAAGTTGATACGAGGTAAAATGTTCAATTAAGCACTGAACCCCCTTTTTTGCCAAACGCCTGTTATCGGTAGGTTTTAATTTTTTAAGTCCGCTTCCCATGTCAAGTGTCCATTTGTTTCTTTACAAATTGCAATTGCTCCCATGCCATAATCAAAACCTAAACAATATTCGATTTGTCTATTTTTTATAAAGTCCGCAAGTTCATTTGAAGCAATTGTCATTTTAGTAAAAAGCGTTTTAATGTCTGTTAATTCGCTTGATGCTGACTGTTTTGTCACGTTTACTAAATCTTTTTTTAATGTCCAACCAGTTACGGAAAAATGGTTTTCGTCTTTGCAGCCAAATGTCAATTCGCCAACTTTTGATGAATGGCCGTCTTCAAGCAATATAATCGCATTTTTTATTCTATGTTGTAATTCGTCAGCGTTCATTTCTGTCAATTGTCATTATAGTTATCAAAGTTTTTCTCTATAACTTTCCACATATCCAACAGTTTGTCCGTATGCTCTGAGGCTGATTTAAATTCCAGCTTCCCTATGTCTGTCAATTCGTAATTTTTCCCATGTTTAACTATAAGCCGTTTTTTTGTCAACCAAGCAATCGAGGTTTGTAGTTCTTTGTGTGTCGGAACGGCATGATTAATCCCGTCCGCTACTGATGAAATACCATTCATTTCAGTCGGCTTTGTGCTAGTAGCAAGTGCTGTAGCTAAAAATATCCAGGATATGGTTTGTTGGTCTGTCATAAACTTACCGCTAACTCGTAAATATACGAACCTTTTCGAACCAGAACCCTAAAGTAAGCTAACCCTCCGAATTCCCCCAAAAAACAAGGAAATATTATTTAAGTGCTTGATAATCATCTTTCTTGAACTCATATGCGGTTCGTCAATGGCCCCTAAACAATACAAAATACGCACTTTTTCAGAACCCCTTCATCCCCTACCCGGGTTTCCATATGCCAATAGCCCCCAAAAAAAACGGCGCGAAAGGATCCCTCCCTTCGCGCCGTATCAAAACGTCGGAAGGGTTTAAAACCCTTCCGACGTTACCGTCCACCGTCTACAACATCGCAGTCACCATCTCGGCAAATTCCTTGATGCCCAGCGCACCCTGGTCGCCTTCGCCTTGCTTGCGCACGCTGATGGTGCCGGCTTCCATTTCCTTTTCGCCCACGATGAGCAGGAATGGAATTCGCTTCAACTCGTTGTCGCGGATCTTGCGGCCAATGGTTTCGTTGCGGTCGTCTACCACGCCGCGCAGGTCTTGTGCTTCCAGCGCTTGTTTTACCTGGTAGGCGTATTCCACAAACTTGTCAGACACCGGCAGTATGGCAAACTGTTCCGGCGTGAGCCAGAGCGGGAATTTGCCGGCGCAGTTTTCAATTAACACGCCCATGAAGCGCTCCATGGAGCCAAAGGGCGCCCGGTGGATCATCACCGGACGGTGCTCGGCATTGTCGGCGCCAATGTAGGTGAGGTTGAAACGCTCGGGCAGGTTGTAATCCACCTGAATGGTACCCAGCTGCCAGGAGCGACCCAGGGCGTCCTTCACCATGAAGTCCAGCTTGGGGCCGTAGAAGGCCGCCTCGCCGAGTTCGGTAACCGTATTCAGACCCACTTCCGCAGCAGCGTCTATGATGGCCTGCTCGGCTTTGCGCCAGTTTTCTTCCGTGCCGATGTACTTGGTTTTGTTCTCCGGATCGCGCAGACTGATCTGGGCGGTGAATTTTTCAAAACCAAGCTTTTGCAGCACGTAGCGTGTCAGTTCCAAAACGCCCAGAAATTCTTCCTTGAGCTGGTCTTCGGTGCAGAAAATATGTGCATCGTCTTGCGTGAACCCGCGCACGCGGGTGAGGCCGTGCAGCTCGCCCGACATCTCGTAACGATACACGGTGCCAAATTCTGCAATACGCACCGGCAACTCCCGGTAGGAGCGCGGACGGTGTCCGTAAATTTCGCAGTGGTGCGGGCAGTTCATGGGCTTGAGCAGGAATTCCTCGCCTTCCTGCGGTGTCATGATGGGCTGGAAAGAGTCTTTTCCGTATTTTTCCCAGTGCCCGCTGGTCACATACAGCTTTTTAGAGCCGATGTGCGGGGTAATCACCGGCTGATAGCCGCGCTTGAGTTGTTCTTTTTTCAGGAAATCTTCCAGGCGCTGGCGCACGGCGGTGCCTTTTGGCAACCAGAGCGGCAGGCCGGAACCCACTTTATCAGAGAACATGAACAGTTCCAGTTCCTGACCCAACTTGCGGTGGTCGCGTTTTTTGGCTTCTTCCAGCAGCGTGAGGTACTCTTCGAGTTCCTTTTGCTTGGGGAAGGTGATGGCGTACACGCGGGTGAGCTGCTGGCGTTTCTCATCGCCACGCCAGTAGGCGCCGGCGAGGTTGAGGATCTTCACCGCCTTGATCGGCTCGGTGTTAGGGATGTGAGGTCCCTTGCAGAGATCGGTAAAATTGCCTTGCTGATAAAAGGTAATCTGTCCGTCCTGGAGGCCGTCAATCAGCTCCAGTTTGTACTGATCACCTTTTTCCGTGAAGTACTGGATGGCATCGGCTTTGGCGACTTCGCTGCGTTTGTATTCGCTTTTCTGGCGGGCCAGTTCGAGCATTTTTTGCTCAATGGCCGGCAAATCAGCAAACGTGAGCGGCTTGTCGCCCGTGTCGATGTCGTAGTAAAACCCGTTTTCAATGGCCGGCCCGATGCCGAATTTGGTACCCGGGTGCAGCGCCTCAATGGCTTCGGCCAGGAGGTGTGCGGAAGAGTGCCAGAAGGTTTGTTTGCCCTCCTTGTCGTCCCATTTGTGGAACTGAATGGTGCAGTCCGAATCAATGGGGCGCAAGAGATCGCGTACCTCGCCGTTAACCGAGGCCGACAGCACCACGCGGGCCAGGCCCTCGCTGATGTTTTTAGCCACGTCGAGCGCGGTAGTCCCGGCAGCAAACTGACGAACGTTGCCATCGGGGAAAGTGATGTTAATCATAGAAGAGAAAATGTTTTAGCCCGGCCATACAACGGTCGGGTGTTCCGGCGAACCGGAACGGTTTGTAAAAGATTGAAGGGCAAAGATAGGGAGAAAGGAGTACATGATTGACGAGTACATGAGTGAAGAGGGAGGACGCTCGGCTCGGCTCAGAACGGATACCATGAGCAACGCTTCCCCTCTTCACTCATGTACTCGTCAATCATGTAATTATTCGAGCTTGAAATTAAACGGCAAAGTATACCGCACCCTGACAGGCTGGCCATTCACAATACCTGGATGCCATTTAGGCATTCCTTTTAATGCCTGGGTCAGCACCTTGGTTGCGGCAGGGTGGGGTGTTTTGAGCACGTTAAAATCTACCAGTTTACCATCTGTATCTACGACAAATGACATTTCCAGCGTTCCGGTAATTCCATTTTCTTTCATCTCTTCCGGATAGTTTATGGCTCGGCCCAAATACATATACATGGCAAATACGCCGCCAGGAAAGGAAGGTTCTATCTGCACCTCATTACTTTCCAGATCTTCCTTGAACCGTATGGGTTTAGGCGATCCATCCTCATAAAAGAGCGCTGCTTTTACCAGGGTATCCTGATCCCAATTGATCTGGCGCATGAGACTGCCTCCTGGATAAAAAGATTTCTCCTGACCCTGTTTTTTTCCATTGTCATAGGTGATTTCATAACTCATTACCCCTGCGTAAGACCAGCGGTTACAGCGGCCATGGTAGATTTTTTGGGGATAGTCTGAATACCTCCAATTGGAAATAATCTGGTTGTTACTCAGTAAAAAGGTTGATTCCGAGCACTTTATCGGGTTATCGGCGGCGCACTTAATGATTTTCATGTAGGTAGCCTCCTTAGCTGATTTTAAGGCCACAAAATCGGCGTTGTAGTACGTGGTGTCTTGCGCTGCCAGGCGCATAGCCAACAGGCTCAGTGCCAAAAGAAGGGTATTCTTCATAAGGTAAGTAGTTTGAAGTGTTTTTCGGCACAAATATAAGTGTTTGAGTGTTTGAGTTGGGGAGTGTTTGAGTTGGCGTTCGGCGGTGCTTTCAGCCATTTTCAATAAAATCAATCATGCTCATCACATAAATCACATAAATCACAGTAAAAAAAAGGTCCCGGCCCTGACTTTTCAGGACCGGGGTTCTCGCCTATGAAGCATAAGACATCTGAACCAGTTGGAGGTTGGTTTTTCAAAGGGTACAATCTTGTTGTTCAAAAACCGAAAAGCCCGTATGCATGGCACACAGGTAAAATGGTCAAGCCGGAACCTTTGTTGGTTGAGCCAGACATTCTTTACCAAAAAACAATATGGAGAAGGTTACTGCCCGGGACATGGGGCAGGTTTGGGCGCAGTGCGCCACATACAATAGCATAATACTCCTCATGGGATGAATCGGTTTCTGAATGTAATCGGTTTGTGCTTATGCTTCGAGAATTCGCGGATTAAATAAGGAAACACAAATATAAACGAAAAACCTGCAAAAGCAATGTATTTAACATCAATTTTGGGGTTTTGTCGCCAATCCGGTAATTTTAACGTACCAGTACAGCAGAAAGTGCCAAATCCTGGCATTTGTTGTTACAAAAACCCTCCCCATTCTTTGCCAAGCTGCTCCCAGAAGGCAACCACTTTGCTTCGGGCAGGAAACTCGGAGTAGATCTCTCCGTCCTTGATACATTGAAGCACATGCCTGGTAGGTTTAGAAACCTCTTCCGGAAGTTCATCCGGGGAAAACCAGGCTACATCCTTGAATTTTTTGGTTTCCATAGATTCCGGTTCTCCGGAAAAACGCATGGCTTTAAAATAAAGCACCAGCAGCGTTTCATTTTTTTGCAATTTATGCCGGTGGAGGGTATGCACCAGTACCAGATCATCCGGATTTACATGAACAGAAGCCTCTTCCTTAGCTTCGCGGGCCAGAGCCTCCCTGGCAAATTCATGCTCTTCTACGTTACCGCCAATAAGCGTATAACGACCGCCATTGCGTTTTGTTTGGCGTAGAAAAAGCAACTTACCCTTATCTTCCAAAATAAGTCGCACCGCAAAAATCAACATGGCGGGAATGTATTACAGAATGATTAGCGATGGATTTATTCCGCGTAAATGCTCATTAACGCAGCATTGATTTCCTGTTGTGTAGCCTTTTTAGCCACCAATTCTTTTTGTTTTTTACTGCGGGCAGCACGGATCTCCGTTTGTGTTTTTTGAAACAATGCTACCTGCTCCTCGCTGTTCAGAATTCTCCGAATACCGGAAAGTGTGCTTTTTTGCACGTTCTGCACCTTAGTTTCATATAAAACAGGATCCGATGTTTTCAGAGATTCAATCTGAGCCAAATTTTTGGCTTTACGCAGTTGAACCGTATACATCTGCTTGGCCTGATCTGCTGTAAGGGAATATTTCTCAGCCAGCGCATCAGTGGCTTTACGAACCTCCAAATTATTCGCACCAGTAACCGGCGCTGCTGGAGCTGCTGAGGTGGGTGCTGCTGCTTCCACCCCCTGGGCATTCATGGAAATAGCTGCACTAAACAGCAAAAAAAGAACAAAAAAGTTTTTTTTCATGATCATTCAAATTGATTCCGTGAAAGGAAGACCCAAATGTACGGGATTTTGATGATTACATGATTAAGAGTACTTGAGGGGAGAGGGAGAAGCGCTGTGGTTGATATTCAAACAGATACTAAACCGAACGCCCCCTTCGTCAATCATGTAATCACTGACTCCGCACCTCTTCCTCCTCCTGCCCCGCCACAACCAGTTTCCAGCCGGCGCCTTCAATCATGAAACGCATGAGATCAAGCATTTTAGCACCCTGGGCATCAGCCTCTGAGAGGAGATTGCTGCGCAGGGCGCTGTCACGGATAAGATCCTTTGCCCGTTGATTAATCCGGGTGTAGTCTTCCGGCGAAAAGGAGGAAAAAAGCCCTTCAGAAATATCGTAATAATCCAGCGTATGATCAATGCTCAGGATTTGTGGTTTGGGCAGGCCACTCATGCGAATGGTTTTGCTGATGGGATCTGATTCAATATTGAGTTTTTCCAGATCATACCCGGCCGAAACCGTGGCGCGCACACGCACAAGCACTTTTTTATCCCAAAAAAAGGTGAAATAACCCTGATACTCGGAGTAATTGTAAATTTCCGAAAAGGTGCCTTCCACTGTACTGAGTTTGGCTACTGCCTGAATCTTTTCCAGTAGCACCGTGGAATCTTCCACCGGTTTGTTGCCTTGCGATGATAAATAGCGCCAACTCAGCCAGCCTCCCAGCAGGAATGCGGCAAGAACAAGGAGAAAAGAGGTGTTTTTCATGGTGAAATGATGCAAAAAACCCGTTTATCGGCACTCATTGCATCTTCTATAACTAATTGAAAATGAAAACATTGAGCCCCATTGAGTAAATTTACTCAATAGAATGAGCAAATTTACTCAAAGTTTTAACACTTCCTCAATTCCGCACCAGCCGATCCACACGCAGCTGCCCATCCAGCCCTTACCAATACACCATATAAACGCCTGCCGACAAATCGCTCAAATCCACCCGACGTGCACCCTGAAGCACTATTCGTTTTTGCATCACACCCAACTGGTTGAACAGTGTTAGCCAACCTTCCGTCACCGGAATTTGCAGAAAGGCTTCGGAACCTGCCGGGTTAGGCGACAATAACCGTTGTTCCACTGGTCTGGCTGGTGTTTTTTCGGAAACCAGGCCACATTGAATTTCCAAATCTGCCACCCCGGTGCAATCCGGTCCATTGGCGCATTGAAGGATCTTTTCCGGATATGCCTCCACCACAGCGCAAAGCGCTACAATGCCACATTCATTCAGGGAATCATTGAGGCTCATTACCCAATAATCTTCAACAAACAGTTCCGGTGATACACTGAAGATATCATGCAAAACCGGGTTAAATTGAATGTATAGACTTCTACCCACCCGATCCAGCTTTTCAATGCCCGCCAAACTGCGCAATTGATCACAATCTTCTATGTATAGATCCCCACCAACATATTGCAACCGCCCAAGGCCTTTAAGATTCTTGATTTGATCATTATTTTGGAAGTAGAACGTACTGCCTATAGACTGTAACTTATCCAAACCATGTAAACTGTCTAAACCTTCATTTTGAGAAATGTCTAGTCGCATAAAAATATGACTCAGCTTATCAAGCCCGCTCAAATCTGTTAAATTCGGGTTGTTGGTAATATAGAGCGAACCACTCACTACCCCGGCGCCAATGGTATGAACCTGATTCAAACCTTCGAGGCTTTTCAAAATGGGATTATTCTGAATAGGCTTTGTTGCATGAATCCCCGAGGATAGGGTAATTTTTAGGAAGAAAAGTGAGCCAGCAAGCGTATTTTTGAGTTACGAAGCTTAAAAAACGACTTCCTGGCCCATGACAAAGATAGATTCAATC
>JBIKUE010000062.1:0-30505 GCA_044347755.1 Saprospiraceae bacterium | reverse complement strand
TTGGAACGCGGATGACGCTGGTGACGCGGATTTTATTTTGGAACGCGGATGACGCTGGTGACGCGGATTTTATTTTGGAACGCGGATGACGCTGGTGACGCGGATTTTATTTTGGAACGTGGATGACGCTGGTGACGCGGATTTTATTTTGGAACGCGGATGACGCTGGTGACGCGGATTTTTTTTGGAACGCGGATGACGCTGGTGACGCGGATTTTTTTTGGAACGCGGATGACGCTGGTGACGCGGATTTTATTTTGGAACGCGGATGACGCTGGTGACGCGGATTTTATTTTGGAACGCGGATGACGCTGGTGACGCGGATTTTTTTTGGAAGGCGGATGACGCGGATGACGCGGATTTTTATGGAACGCGGATGACGCTGGTGACGCGGATTTTTTTTGGAACGCGGATGACGCTGGTGACGCGGATTTTTTTGCTGCCTTAGGCAGCCTTTTTAGGGAGATTTAAGATTTTATATCTTTTTAACCGCAAAATTGCCGAAGGCAATTTTCAAAATCCGCGTCATCCGCGTCATCCGCGTTCCAAAAAATCCGCGTTCCAAAAAATCCGCGTTCCCACCCGCGTTCCCACCCGCGTTCAAGCACCTTGTTCCAATCGGCCATCGGCGTGCTTCGCAAAGCGCCCGAGTCCGCGGTCGTGTACTTGATCATAACGTGCCCATGGCCACCCACCGAATTTGGTGGCATGATAATCTTCAAAGGCCTGCTGGATTTCTTCCTTGGTATTCATAACAAAGGGGCCGTACTGAATTACGGTCTCTCCAATCGGGCGACCTTGTAACATAAGGATTCGGGCTTCTGTTTCGCCGTTGATGATAGATAGATCAAGGGCCGCGTTGACCACTGCTGATTGATATTTTTCAATGATGCGTCCGCCAAAATTAATCTGATTGCCCAGATAGTAGTACAAAACCCGGTTAACGCCTTTGCTTGCTTTTGGCAGCGTGAACGTGGCGCCGGGTTCCAGTTTTAGGTTAAAAACAGCTACTTCATTGGCAGGATCAGCAGCCCAGGAGTCGGGAGGGGGGGCAGGGGCCACGTGATTTAGAAGTTTTCCTGCAATGACTTCTACTTCAGTTTGTTTACCGGAGGAATCCCTACTAATTACTCTGGGAATATTGGTTCCCCAAAGCATTTTAAAATGCGGCTCCACCATTTTGTTCTTTTTGGGCAGGTTAAGCCAGATTTGGAATAACTCCATCGGATTTTCTTCTTCCTTTTTTAGTAAAGGGAACATTTCAGAGTGTTGCACACCTTTACCGGCAGTCATCCATTGAACATCACCCTCCCCATATCTGCCGGAGGCGCCTAAAGAATCGGCGTGATCTACCAGCCCGTCGCGTACTACAGTAATGGTTTCAAACCCGCGGTGTGGATGCCCCGGAAATCCTGGCACTTTTTTGCCGTGGTACATTCGGAAGCCATCCTTGATGATAAAATCATCGCCCAGACTGCGACCTTTTAACGAAACGGCCGGCCCCATTTCTTCGTTACCCTGTGGGAATTTATCTTCATGGTGCACACAAAACAGGAATGGATCCAGGGTGTCCCAGGCAAAGCCCATAGGTTTTACTTCCAAAACAGGATCTGCTTCTTTTTCTTCGGTGGAAGTATTGTTAGCTTCCGTTTTTTTACCCCAAGGGAGGCCAAACATGGCGAGCATTCCGAGGGAGGCTTTGGCCAAAAAGCCCCGGCGATTGTCTTTGAGTTGTTCCATAGTATTTACTAGAATTATCGCGAAGTTCGAAAAAGGAATTAAAAAACAATGTAAAAGCTCCTTTGTTTGCACATTGGCAGATTGAAATGATTGATTTAGCTTTACTCTTTAAAATATAAGCTATGAAGTGCATACTGTTCCTGTTCCCCTTTTTCCTGGGCATCACTTGTAATCCTGCGGCACAACCCAATAACGCAGCCCGGGTTCTGCCGGTGCCGGATTATCCTTTCAAAGGCCATTTCAGGCCTGATGAAAAAATGCACGGACTCACATTTGTTGCTCCGCCGGAGCCTTTTTCGGAAAACCCCATGCCGGCTGTTCAATCAGTGATGGCTACCTGGATTTCAGTAGTGCCTTATGCATTTACCCGTTCGGGGGTGCCTAATGTGCGCTTCAGCGAGCACGGTGGACAATGGTGGGGTGAGCGACCGGAAGGCGTGCGCGAAACCATCCGACAGGCTCACGAGCACGGCATCAAAGTGATGCTCAAGCCTCAGGTGTACGTACCCAGGGGCTGGACCGGTGCGCTGGATTTTCCCACAGATGCCGATTGGGAGCAATGGGAGGCAGCTTATGAGCGCTATATCCTGCGCTTTGCCGCCCTGGCTGATTCTACCGGTGCGGAACTGTTTTGTATCGGTACAGAATTTAATGTGGCTATTCAAAAACGTCCACAATATTGGACCAGCCTGATTGCCAAAATCAGGAGTGTTTACCGCGGAAAACTCACCTATTCTGCCAATTGGGACGACTGGGAGCGAGTGCCATTCTGGAAAGAGCTGGACTATATTGGGCTGGGCGGCTATTTCCCGCTGGTGGAGGCCGTTACACCGGAGGTAAAGGACCTGCAGGCTGCCTGGAAACCCATTTTTGAGCGACTGAAAACCTTTAGTCAGCAAAAAGAGCGGCCTGTGTTGTTCACCGAATTCGGATACCTCAGCGTGGATGGATGTGGCTGGCGCAACTGGGAACTGGAGCGCGGCATAGAAGAACGCAACATCAACGAACAAGCCCAGGCCAACTGTCTGGAGGCCTTATTTGCCACCTATCAACCTGAACCCTGGTGGGCCGGTGGTTTTCTTTGGAAATGGTTCCCCAACATGCGTGGCCACGAAGGATATCCTGAGCGGGACTATACACCGCAGGGGAAACTCGGGGAAAAGACACTAAGGGCATGGTATGGCAAACACTAAGACGCAAAGACACGAAGAGGCCGTCTCACAAGTCGCTTTTTATTTTTACCGCAGAGCCGGAGAGACACATAGAAGTTGAAAATCAACTGTTTATACCTCTGCGCCTCTGTCTCTGCGGTAAAAATTACTTTTGAGACACCCTCTTCTTTAGTCATAAGTTGGCCGCAGGCCACCACCTTTGTGTCTTTGCGCCTTTGTGTCTTTGCGCCTTCCTGCTCCTCGTGCCTTTTACTTCCGGTTTGGGTCTTGCTTCGCAAATACCTTCTTCAGTAGATCGGTGGTACGTGAACCTTTGTTGCGACGGATATTTTTTTCTTCCTCAGCAATTTTGGCAAAAAGACCTTTGAGGGCCTCCTTGGTCACGTAATCGTCCAGGTCGTTGTTCACTTTGGTTACGAGGGGGATTTTGTTGTAGGTATCGGCCGCTTTTTTCCAGAGATTGTTGGCGCCAATTTTATCCAGGGAGGCCACAATTTTCGGGTTGAACTTTTCGTACAACTGTTGATCCGTGGTGCGTTTGAGATATTCTGTGGCGGCATTATCAGCACCCAGCAGGATATTGGTCGCATCACTAAAAGACATGCCTGTAATGGCTGAAACGAAAATAGGCTTGGCTTCCTTGGCGGCATCCTCTGCTCCGCGGTTCATTTTTTCCAGAAGCTCATTTTCCAGATTGCTGAATCCCGGCACATTTTTGAGTTTATCGGTTACCTTCCGAACATCAGCAGGCAGCAAGATTTTGTAGGCGCTTTTGAAATAACCATCACGCTGGGAGAGGGCATCTGCTCCTTTGGAAATTCCATTCTTAAGGGCCTCTTTCAAACCCTGACCAATTTCAGCCAGGCTGGGCTCTGAAAGTGCCTGGTTAGCTACTTCCTGCAATACATCGCAGGAGGAAAAAGTAAACGTAGAGAGTAGCAGCAGGAAAAAGAATGACTTACGCATGGGTGAGTGTTTGAGTTTGTGAGTGTTTGAGTGTTTTGGTTGGCGTTCAGCCGGGCTTTATTGTCGGGGTGACTCCAGTCACCCCGACAATAAAGCCTTTGTGCCTTTGTGCCTTTGTGCCTTTGTGCCTTTGTGTCTTAGAGTCACAACTTTTGTGCCTTCCAAATCAAGACTTCTCGTGCCTTTTCCCGTCACTTAAAACAAGGTTAAAGTTCAAAGATTCCGTCCTTTTTCAGGAGGTCCATGTATTGCATACTTCCTTTCTTATTGAGGTGCATGAAGTCGCCGAAGGAACCTGGATCGGTGATGGCGGAACGGTAATCATGAACAGGTAACCCGGAGGCTTTTTCTATTGCTGCTTTGAGTTGGTCAAGATTTTTCACCTGAAATCCAGGAAAATATGGGCCAATAAGCAACTGAACATTCCAGCTTCCAGCTCTTGCCCTTGAAACTGTTTCTGCCAGTTGACTGATTAAATGTGGGTGAATGTCCATATCATAACTGTTCTCAGATGCCTTGGCTGCCATTTCTGGTGATATTTCTCTGTCAAGAATCCAATCTTCGTCAGAACGATGCTGGTAATAGAGAGATCGCTGATAAATTTCATGGTTAAATCGGAACAAATGCGATACCTGTGCACCCCACCAGGCCGTGGGCAGTTGGTTTCGGATCAGGGTATCCAGATTTTTGGAGCGATCCAGGTAGGGTAAAAACCCTGGTAAGATATCCGGATTGTCGCGGTCGCAAATGGTAATATCAATGAGCATTTGCTGGGGCTTTAAGTCCCATTCAAAATTCTTGAGATCGAGGAAATCCAGCGTGAGGCATTTGGCGGCATTCATGGGTAATCCATTATAGCTCAAATTGCAGGTGCTTCGCCCGGTAATTTCTTCAATATAAGGCTGAAAAAAGCACAACCCACGTGAGTTTCCCAGTAAATACACATCTGCGGCTGCCTGTCTGCGGTATAATTTGCCATACCTGAATTCGCTGTGCAGGGCCTTGTCGCGCAGGAGATGTCCGATAATCCGGTCGCCTGCAAAAAAGAGCAATATCCAAAACAGATACCAGAAGAAATGCTTCATGAAATCGGAGTTATACCGCAGCAGAAGCGGTCATGAATTGTTTTTCATACAGCTCCCGATATTTACCGTTTTGTATAGTCATTAAGGCTTCATGAGGACCGAATTCTTTTACTTCGCCTTTATCCAGCACCAGGATATTGTTGGCTTTACGGATGGTGCTCAACCGGTGAGCAATGATAATACTGGTGCGACGAGCGATCAATTTCTCAATCGCATGTTGGATAATGCCTTCGGATTCGGGATCGATAGAGGATGTTGCTTCGTCCAGAATGAGGATATCAGGGTTGAAAACCAGGGCGCGCACAAAAGAAATGAGTTGTCGCTGACCCATGGATAGCGTAGCGCCTCGTTCCATCACCTGATAGTGGTAACCACCCGGCAGTTTTTTGATAAACTTATGGGCGCCAATCATTTTGGCAGCTTCTACTACCTGTGCCTCGGTGATGTTGGGATCGCGCAGTGTGATATTTTCCAGAACGCTGCCGGAAAACAAAAACACATCCTGCAACACAACAGCAATCCGGCGGCGCAAGGCAAACACATCGTATTCGTGCAGTTCGCGCCCGTCAATGCGGATATTGCCTTGTTGAATTTCGTAAAAACGGTTCAGCAGGCTGATGATCGTTGTTTTTCCACTGCCTGTACTGCCCACAATGGCCAGCGTTTCGCCGTGATGGATATCAAAAGAAACATTGCGCAACTGCGCATCGGATTCCAGATTATCGGAATAGGAAAACCAGACGTTTTCAAAGGTTACCTCACCATGCAGTTTTTCCGGAGCGAGCGCACCGGAATTTTGAATGGTTTCCTTGTTTTCCAGTAGCCTGAACACCCTTTCGGCGGCGATCAATCCCATTTGAAGGGTATTGAACTTATCTGCCAGCATTCGGATGGGGCGGTATAACATGCCGATGTAAAGCGGGAAAGCCACCAGTACACCAATGGAAATATCATCGCTTAATACGCCACGGGCGCCATACCATACCATAAGGCCCAGCGAAAGTGCCGAAATGATATCTACCACTGGAAAAAAGATGGCATAGGCAAAAATGGCCTTCAGGTTGGCTGAAGTATAGTCGTGATTGATTTTTTTGAACTTATCCGCTTCCTGTTGTTCCGCATTAAAAATCTGTACAATGCGCATACCGCTGATACGTTCCTGCAGGAAGGCATTCATGGTGGCGATGTGGTTGCGCACATTTTCATAACTCTTGCGCACACTTTCTTTAAACTGGTAACTGCCCCAGATGAGCAGCGGGAAAACCGATAATACCACCAGAGTGAGCTTCCAGGAGGTCATAAACATCACGATCAATACCGCAAAAATGGTGGTCAGATCAGCCAGAATGGTCACGCTGCCTTCACTGAAAATCGTGTTGATGGCTTCTATATCGTTGATGGTACGGGTAGTGCTTTGTCCGATCGGCGTTTTATCAAAATAACGCAGATTCAGGGAGGTGATATAGTTGAACACCTTCACCCTCAGATCGCGGATAGTGGCCTGGCCAAGCCAGTCGGCATGGTACAGGAAAAAATAACGCAGCACTACTTCCAGCAACAGCACTCCGAGGATCAGGCAGGTCATTAGGGTCAGCAGACTCACGTTACCGGGTACAATGGCATCGTCTACCATTCGCTCGATCAGCTTTGGGCGCAATACCGCCAGCGGCGACAGGATAAGGGTAAGCGTCACGGTGAACCAGAATACCTTTTTGTAAGGTTTCACCATGCGCATGACCTGCCGGAAGAGCGAGAAATTGAACTTTTGAACTTGGTCAGCCATATTTTGCGGGGCAAGAAGGAAGCGTGCAGTGCCTCAAACCTTTTTTAGGGTAATTGGTTTCCTGGTGGGGAGTTTTTTTTCAGGTGCTCAGGATTATTTTGTTTTGGGGTTGCAGTATTGGACTTAAGTATCCATTGTGCGCTGAAAGGCTCCTTTTTCGTTGAGTCATCAAATTTTCCGGCTATTAAGAAGGCTATTCCTATTCCAATGTATATTAAACCGATTAAAAACATGTTCTTAAAGTCTCTGATGTTGGAACTTGATCCGCCAAGACTCGAGGTAATGGTATGCTGCATCGTCCACTTTTCAGGTTGAATGGCTGCTTGCGTATATCCTACTGTTGCATGTAACAAAAACAGCAAAAGCAAGGGAAATAAGTGGCGCATCAATATCATGGGATTTGCTCCAGCTTAGTTGGAGGGGTTTGCATGATCCAGCTTTCGCCAAAGGGTTCATAGATTTTGTTTTTTTGAAAACTATCGAGAATGATTGCGAACAATCCATCGGCGGCAAGCACAAAGACTGGAACCATATTGAATTTTTTAGGCTCAGAGCTGGATCCAAGTGTGATAAGGAATATGATTAATGAAATCACAGAAATGATTGCCAGAAGAACCATAATCACTACCGCAAGCGCTATCAAAGCTGCTCCCCCGCAGCACCCCACAGAGAATCTTCAGGATCTTTATAGGTTATTTTTGTAATGTCTTTTTTGGCCAGGTCGAGCCTTTTTTCCCCTTTAAGAAAAGAAACAGTATCCTGATCAATATTGTAAAGCTTAGCTTTGGTAGTTTGCTTTTTGCCATTCTGTTGCCAGGCCACCTTCATTCGCTGACCTTCGGAAAGTGTGATAACTTTACCAGTATAGGCATGTTTGAATACCCATTGTTTTTTTTCTTTTTGCTGTTTTTGGGCATAAATATTCTGCGGCAAGGACAAAACAGCAAGTAACAAAAAGAGCAAAAAAATTCTCATAAAGTTGGATTTGGGGATAAAGAAAATAAACTTTACAAATCCATCAGCACTTTTACCGGACAATGGTCGGAATGCACCACGTCATTCAACTGGCGGGCGTAGGTAATCTTGTCCTTTAGATTGTCAGTAACTACCTGATAATCAATTCTCCAGCCTTTATTTCTGGCTCTTGATCCGGCCCGAAAACTCCACCAGCTGTATTCTGCCATTTCGGGATTTTTATAACGGAACGCATCTGTAAAGCCGTTTGCCAGCCATTGGGTCATCCACGCACGCTCTTCTGGTAAAAATCCGGAGCTGTTTTTGTTGCCTTTAGGATCGTGGATATCTATTTCTTCATGGGCAATGTTCATATCGCCTAGAATGATCAGTTTGGGCCGCTCTTTGCGCAGGTTTTCCACCCAGCCGGTAAAATCCTCCAAAAACTGCATCTTGAAAGCCTGACGCACATCGCCTGTGGTGCCTGAGGGGAAATAACAGTTCAGCAGGGTCCAGTCGCCAAAATCAGTGCGCAGAATCCTGCCTTCGCCATCGTACCCGGGCATACCACATCCCTGGGCCACCAGAGTAGGCGATTTTTTGCAAAAAGTAGCCACCCCGCTGTAGCCTTTTTTCTCGGCTTCAAACCAATGGTGTTCATAACCCAGAGCTTCCAGTTCAAGCAGAGGCACATCCGAGCGCATCGCTTTAATTTCCTGCAAACAAATGATATCCGGATTTTCCTGGGCCAACCACTCCCAAAAACCTTTGGAAATAGCCGAGCGGATGCCATTGACGTTGTATGAGATGATGTTGAGCATAGTTACGGTGGACGGTAGACGGTTTACGGTTGACGGTGTGCTGTGGACGGGGGACGGTAGACGATGGACGGTTGCGTATCTTGATAACCGTCCACCGTCCACCGTCTACCGTCCCCCGTCCAGCATGTCAAAAATTTCTTCTATTTCGTCAAACGATTTGACGCCGGTTTGTTCCTCTTCGCTCCCGATCAGGCTGAGGCCTGCGAGGTGAAATTCTTGCAACAGGTCTGGCCAGGCTGCCGCAGGTAATTCCGCTTGCAAAAGAGAAGGTTTTTGTTGAAACAGGTTGCGCCAGAAGACAGGATCTGCAGCAAAAAGCGCCTGTACATTTACCTCATGTGCAGCATCAAAGAGCATAATGTCTACAAGGGCAGCGTATTGTTTCAAGGTTTCTGCGGGTACTTCCAGGCCATTAGGGGTTATCTTAACCGATAGGATCACCTCCAATCCGCCCAGATCAGCCAGTTGATGGCCATGGGCTACAGCCGACACCTGTACGGCATCCAGGCCAAAGAATGCGGCTGATTCGCGCACCACTGCTATAGGCGCGTTACTGAACTCCCCAACAATTTTGGGTCCTTCCACCCATTCACGGATGGCTTTCATATACATGGGGTCCAGAAAACCTTCGGTACCTTCCTCCAGATTGAAACCCAGATAATCCACTTCCCTGGCGGCGAAGTAGCGGGCGTCTGTGAGATGGGCGATGCGGGATGCTTTGATCAATGCGTGAATGAGTAAGTGAATGAATTGTGGTGCAAAACTACGAAATGAGGCGGGAGTGAGGTGGGTTTTGGAAGGAGGCTTTGCTATCTTTGCCCAAAATTTTACTTTGAAACAACGTTCCTTACTCTGGATTGCACTTTTGCTGCTGATTGCTTTTGCGGCCTGGAAGCTGTATGTAAATAAGAAACAACTGGAAACCGAAGCAGAGTTATCCAATATGCGTCGCGCATTCGTGCCGGTTGAGGTGGTAGAGCCTAAAGTGGAAACCCTTGCCAACCATCTGGAAGCGGATGGAATTTTCCTGGCATTCAAGGAAATGTTCGTTATTTCTGAAACCGCCGGCCGAGTGCTTGAAACCTTTAAGAATAAGGGCGAATGGCTTCAGGAAGGCGAGGTGATTGCCAAGGTGGATGATGAATTGCTGCGGATTGAACTAGAGGCCACACAAGCCAATCTGGCTAAACTGAAAAAAGACCGTGAACGCCTTACAAACCTCATTGAAGGCGAAGCTGCACCCAAAAACAAGATCGAAGACCTGGAATTAGGCATTCTGGCTGCTGAAGCCAAGGAAAAAGGCTTGAAAAAGCAAATTGCCAACACCAGTATCAAAGCCCCAATGACCGGTACCTTAGGTATGCGTTTTATTGAGCGGGGCAGTGTTATCGGGCCTGGTATTCAAGTGGCACAAATGACCAATCTGGAAAAATTATTCCTGATGGTAAAAGTGACAGAACGGGATGTCCTCAATGTAAAAAAGGGCCAATCAGTTGCTGTGAGGGCAGATGTGTTCCCGGATGTGGTTATCCCCGGGCGGGTAACCAATATCGGATTGCGTGCAGATAATGCCTTTACCTATGATGTGGAGATTGAAGTGGTGAATCCGAAAGGCAATCCGCTGCGTGGTGGAATGCACGCCAAAGCCAAATTCACATTCGATGCCAATCGGCAGGGGTATACGCTGCCACGTAAAGTGATTGCAGGCAGCCTGCAGGACCCTAAAGTATATGTGGTACAAGGAGATTCCATGGCTGTACTTCGGCCAATCACGCTTGGGGGAATTTACGGCGACAAAATTGAGGTAACCTCAGGTGCCATGCCCGGGGAAAAAGTGGTTCTTACCGGCCAGTTAAACCTGGTAGACGGCGCCAAAGTGAGTGTGATCAAATAAATAGTCGGATTATACCCTGCTTTGATCGTTAAATTATCCACAAACCGCTTAAATCCGCACAACCGCCAACCAACGCATAATCGACGTTTTGTATCTTTGTTCTCTTATGGCTGATGTGATACAATTATTGCCCGATAGTGTAGCGAACCAGATTGCTGCAGGTGAGGTGGTTCAGCGCCCTGCCTCTGTTGTAAAGGAGTTACTGGAAAATGCCGTGGATGCCGGAGCGAATAAAATCCAGTTAATTGTACGGGATGCCGGAAAAACCCTTATCCAGGTCATTGATAATGGCTGTGGAATGTCGGAAACGGATGCCCGGATGAGTTTTGAACGTCATGCTACCTCCAAGATCCGGGAAGCTAAAGACCTTTTTGCCCTTCATACCTTTGGTTTTCGGGGAGAAGCGCTGGCTTCCATTGCCGCAGTAGCCCAAGTGGAAATGAAAACCCGCCGTGCTACCGATGAACTGGGCATACGTCTGGTTGTGGAAGATTCCTACGTAAAAATTCAGGAACCCTGTCAGGCCCCGCAAGGCACCAATATTACCGTAAAAAATCTCTTTTATACCGTACCGGCCCGCAAGAGTTTTCTCAAGGCAGACCCTGTGGAAACCCGGCATATCCTGGATGAATTCCAACGAGTGGCCATGGCCAACCCGGATGTGTATTTCACCATGCACCATAACGATGCAGAGATCTTTCACTTGCCCGTGGGAAATCTGCGCCAGCGTGTGGTTAAAATTTTTGGAGAGCCGGTGAATAAGAAACTTGTTCCGGCCGAACAGGAAACCGATATCCTCCACATCTCCGGATTTGTTGGCAAACCGGATTACGTCAAAAAGACTAGAGGTGAGCAGCTTTTCTTTGTCAATAAACGCTTTATTCGTAGCAACTACCTCCATCATGCCGTGATGAGTGCTTACGAAGATCTGCTTCCTGCTGATACTTATCCATTGTATGTATTGTTCCTGGATATTGATCCGGCCAGCGTGGATATCAACGTGCATCCTACCAAACAGGAAATCAAGTTCGACGACGAGCGGTTGGTATACAATTTTCTGAAGGTGGCTGTCAGGCATGCACTCGGGAGTCATAACGTGACGCCTACCCTTGATTTCGAACAAGAACCAGCTTTCCAACAGCGACTCGCACCAGCACCGGTGCTAAGGCCTGAGCGGGAATCGAACTCAGTAGGCTCTTTCCGAACCAGTAAATTTGACAAGGATGATGAGGCAGATTCACGCCATGTCAGCAACCTGGAAAACTGGGAAAAACTGTACAAAGGACTGGAATTGTTTGAAAAAGGCTCCGGAGTTACGGTTCCGGAAGCAGACCCGGACAAACCTCTGGTTACGAATGTGCCACCGATAGGCACCCGGCCCGGTGTAGAGGTGTTGGAAATGGACGATGATGCTGAAACCTTTTCCAAAGGTCAGCGGGATCCTTTTCAGGTACATAGTCAATACATCATCAGTCATATCAAATCCGGTTTTCTGCTGATAGATCAACAGGCAGCCAGTGAAAGGGTGCTATATGAGCGCTACCTGGCTGCGCTGGAATATCAACCCATTGCCACTCAAAAAGCATTATTTCCCAAAACGGTAGAACTTTCTGCCGCCGATGCGCATTTATTGCGGGATATTTTGGACGAAGTGAATTGCCTGGGATTTGAGATTTCGGAATTTGGTGGTAATACATTTGCCATTCATGGCTCACCGGCGGAGTTGCGCCAGGGAATTTCGGAAGAAGCATTGTTACAAAAGGTGTTGGAGCAGTATAAAGGCAATCTGGAATTACAATTGGGCGCCAGGGATAATCTGGCGCGATCCATGGCCAGAAATGCGTCTCTGCGCAAAGGTCAGGCGCTTAGTGTACCCGAGATGCAGGATTTGATAGACCGGCTTTTTGCCTGCGCGGTACCTTTTAATAGTCCATCGGGCCGGAAGTGTTTTATTCAATATGACCTGGAAGAACTCCAGAAACAGTTTTCATAAGCATGTCGAATTCGTTTTTTAATCTTCCTTTCAGGGGTGTTTCAGGCCAGTTGATCCTCATCAACATAGTCGTGTTTTTGGGTTCTTTTTTGCTGCTGGGACAGGACGTGTTTAACTACGAAACCTTTGATTATGAAGTGATGGGGCGTATGTATCTGGCTTCTTTTTTGCCAGGCTCGCCACACTTTGAGCCATTTCAGGTTGCCACCCACATGTTCATGCACGGGAGTTTTATGCACCTGTTGTTCAATATGCTGGGTATTTACTGGTTTGGCTCTATGGTGGAAATGGTGTGGGGCCCTCAACGGTTTCTTTTTTATTATCTTTCCTGCGGAATAGGCGCATGGGCTATCCATATGGGCGTTCAATACTGGGAGCTTCAACAAATGGGCGTTGACCCAAGCACCTGGAATGGCGCCATGCTCGGTGCTTCCGGGGCGGTATTCGGAATCATGGTTGCTTTTGCCATTAATTTTCCTAATCTGGAAATCCGGATGCTTTTCCCTCCTATCGCCTTGAAAGCTAAATATTTTGTGCCAATTATGGCCGCAGCGGAACTCTTTTTCGGAATCGGGGGGATTTCTACCGGAATAGCCCACTTTGCACACCTCGGAGGCGCCATCACCGGATTTATTTTGATTGCATACTGGAAAGGATTCAAATTCTAACATAAACCCCATAAACCCCATAAACCTCATAAACATCTCATCCCTCCATGTCACTTTTTAAATCCATCTGGGACGATTTGCAATATTCCTTGCGCGCAGGGAATATGGTGACCAAGCTCGTGGTGGTCAACTTTGCCGTTTTCGTAGCCATTAAATTGATCTACCTGTTCATAAGCCTGTTTACCATGGGCAAAGCGAATGGCATGTACGACAATATGCTGGGGTATCTGTGGTTGTATGCCGATTTGAGCACTTTAGCCTGGCACTTTTGGGGAATACTGACCCATATGTTCCTGCACGACAGTTTCTGGCACCTGTTTAACAACATGATGGGTTTGTACATTTTTGGCCGGATTGTAAGTGATCTGATCGGAGAACGACGCATTCTGCCTTTATACCTGCTTGGTGGTTTGTCAGGAGCGTTGATATATGTAGTAACCGCACAGTTTTTTCTTGAAATTGGTTCTTATGCCTTAGGGGCTTCTGCGGCAGTTATGGCCTTGGGAGGTGCAGCCCTGATATTGGCACCTGATTTCAGGGTACACTTGTTAGTTTTAGGCGCTGTTAAGGTGAAATATATCGTACTTATATTGGTGCTCCTGGATCTGGTAGCCATAGCAGGTACGTATCCGGCGGGTGGCCATGCAGCGCACATAGCCGGATTTGCCATGGGCTGTTTTTTTGTTTTCCAATTGCGCGATGGACGGGATTGGGCCATCCCTGTTAATCAGGCTTGCCAATGGTTGGGAGGGCTGTTTTCTTCCCGGCCAAAATCCAAGTTTCAACGCCCTAAAAATGCTCCCCCGATGCGGGCTACTTTTTCCCACCCCAAATCCGGAACCAGCCGTTCGGATGGGTCTGAGCAATCCTTCCAGGAAAAACTGGATGCCATTCTGGATAAGATTAAGGCGCAGGGGTACGAAAGTTTAAGTCAGGAAGAAAAGGATTTCCTGTACGAAGCCAGTCAGAAGTAGGTCCCAAAAATACACTATTGCTTTTTGCCCGAAACTGGGGATACTGCTTCCGGAGCATAACCCCAAAGCCGGGCCATTCTCCAATAAATTTCGGTGTTGTCAAATACTCCGCCGAATTGCTCTGCTCCCGGGCCAAAAGCATATACAGGTACGAGGGAAGCGGTGTGTTGGCCACTGTTGAACTCCAGATCCAGCACCTCAAATCCTTCTCCCTGCTCCAAAACCATGCCTCCGGTTTCATGATCGGCCGTTACAATTACCAGGGTTTGGCCATCCGCTTCAGCGAATTTCAGGATTTCACCTACAGCTTGATCAAAATCCAGCATTTCTGCAACGGCCCGATTGCCATCCTTGGCATGACAGGCCCAGTCAATTTGAGATCCTTCAAGCATCAGGAAAAAACCTTTTCCTGAGCGTTTCGACAAATATTCAGTGGCCATTCGGGCTGAAAGTGGCAGGTAATCTCGGCCTGCCTGCACAGAATCTGGCTCTCCTAAAGCGGAAAACCACGCGAAAGGACTTTTCGGGTCAGGGTTAAGTTCTTTTAAGGCCTTTTCCTGAAAATCAGACACCGTAACCCCTTTTTGCCTGAGTTCCTGATACAAATTGCGTTGGTCTTTTTTCCGATCGTTGAAATATCTTAATCCGCCGCCAACCAAAAAATCCAGTTCCGTTTCCAAAAAAAACAGCGCGATGTCTTCCATTTCGGAGCGACTGCCAACATGTGCAATGAAAGAAGCCGGAGTGGCATGTGTGATACTGGATGTAGCAACCAGACCTGTGGCCAATCCGTTTTTTTTCGCCTGTTCCAGTATGGTTAAACAGGGTTTTTTATCGCGGGTCATGCCTATAGCGCCATTGTAGGTTTTACAACCACAGGAAAACGCAGTAGCCCCCGCTGCCGAATCAGTGATGAGATGACTGGCGGAATGTGTTTTCATGAGGCCGGTAACCGGGAAACGCTCCAGATTCAATTTTTTTCCATTGGCATACAAACCTGCCGTTACCTGTGTAAGTCCCATCCCGTCGCCAATGAGCAGAATGATGTTTTTAGGCTTTGGCCCGGGAGATGCCGAAATATTGCCAAAAATCAGGACGCAAAGCGCCAGGAGATATTTTATCATGGTTTATCCGTCGGAGAAAGCAAACAAATCAACGCGTTTCTTAACAAACACGATATCTTTTACCGGGCAAAGTTCGGATAATACCTTTGAATTCAAGGTCAAGAATCTGTGAAGCCAGCAAACCCGGCTCTAATTCCGCCAAAAAAGTGAGTTGGTCTATTGGAATTTCAGGCTGGGAACGAATGATTTGTACCAGTTTGTCTTCTGTTTCAGAGAGCTCATGGAATAGTTTTCCCTGTTTATTACCAGTTGCTCCGGCTACATCCCAACCCATTCGGTAAGCAATATCTGCGGCGGATTCAGTTAGTTTGGCACGCTCGCTTTTAATCAGATAATTGCAGCCCAGGCTTTTCGCGTCGCCTGGTCTGCCCGGAACAGCAAATACCTCCCGTCCTTGGCGTTCGGCAAATTGCACAGTGATCATGGAGCCTCCACTGGCAGCCGTTTCTACCACAACAACCAGATCCGACATGCCGGAGATAATCCGGTTTCGCATAGGGAAATGCTCCCGGTCGGGTTTGGCTTCGTGAGGGTATTCGCTCAGGAGGCCGCCGTTCTCCAGCATTCGCATAGCCACACTTCGGTGTTGAGCTGGATAAATGCTGCCCAAACCGTGTCCTAAAACGCCAATATTGGGTATGTTCAAACCAACTGCTTTACGGTGAGCCGTTATGTCAACCCCGAAAGCCAAGCCGCTAACAATCAATACATTATAAGGCAGAAAGCCTTCCACCAGGTCCTCACAAACGCGCCTTCCATGATCGCTGGGTTGCCGGGTGCCGATGATGGCCACTATGCGTTCTTTTTCCAGCATATCCAGATTGCTGCCTTTGAAATACAACAGGCATGGGCTATCGGCACTCTGTCGTAAACGGGCAGGATAGCATTGGTCGGTATAAAAAATTGCCTGGATGCCAAATTGCTCCAAAAACCGTAGTTCCTGCTCTGCCTGCTGCAAAGCATCAGAAGCCTGCAAAATGGAATGAATGATAACGGGGCCTATTCCGGGAATACGCGTTAATTCTTTTCTGGAGGCCTGAAATACTGCTTCCGGACTACCACAATAACTGACCAGTGTTTTGGCCGTCATGGCGCCGATTTGAGGAACGAGGGTAAGCGCGATTTGATGAAGTAGCGACATTTGGATTTGATGTATCCCGGGATGATATTCCGGGAAGTTTGAAGGGTTTGAAAAATATGTAAGCCTCTTTAGAGGCGCACCATTTATAGCAATTTCAGGAGTCTATATACCTATACTAAATTAAAGGATTTCTGATATTTTTCCAAAATGTTTGGAATGAATGATAAGCCAATCATCAAAATAGGTTGTTTTTGGGCCCAAAAAGGCGCTTTTTTAACGTTAATCGAGGCTTAACAAATTGAAAAGATTTTAGATTGTACGATTTTTCAGTCCTTTACGTTTTGATCATCACACGCTTTCTGCGTTGCTAATACCTGCTATTTAAATTCATGAAAAAAACGCCTTTCTCTGCCGTTATTCTGGCATACTCCCTGCTGACGGCAATCCAATCCTTTGGTCAGGTTGATGAAGTTACACCTAAAGCCGGTGTGTCTGAAGCTCCGGACTTCGAGGCTTTTTCTCCAAAACCTATTGACACCTCCACTGCGCCTACTGTCATCACTTTTGGTTCCTGTAACAAAATGAACATGCCGCAAACGATGTGGCAGTATGTCAATGCCAACGATCCACAACTCTGGATCTGGCTGGGTGATATCATTTACGCAGATACTTCCGACATGCGGGCTTTGGCGGCACATTATAAAAAACTGAAAACCAACCCGGATTATAAAAAACTCCGGACCAAGGCACAGGTGATTGGCGTTTATGACGACCATGATTATGGCATCAATGATGGTTGCAAGGATTATCCGATGAAAAAAGGTGCAAAAAAGTGCCTTATGGACTTCCTGGATGTGCCAATGAATAGTCCTATTCGGCGCAGGGAAGGCGCTTTCAGTAGTTACACATTTGGCAAAGGTCCTCAAAAGATCAAAGTCATTGTAATGGATACCCGTTACTTCAGGGATCCATTGGAGAAAGATCCGAGCAAACAACGGCGTTACCTTCCGAACATGGAAGGAGAAATGCTGGGTGAAGCCCAATGGAAATGGCTGGAGCAGGAACTGCGTAATAGCACCGCTAACCTTAATATACTTTGCTCCAGCGTTCAGGTAGTGGCTGATGACCACGGTCACGAAAAATGGGGTAATTTCCCCAACCAACGAAAGAAATTATTGTCATTGATCTCCACGGTGAGGCCCAAAAACCTGCTCATCCTTTCCGGCGACCGCCACATGGCGGAGGTTTCTAAAATGCAACTGGATGGCCTGCCTTATCCGCTGTATGATTTTACCTCCAGTGGCATGACTCATCTGCGAAGTGGAACAGAAGAAATGAATCATCATCGGGTAGGGGATCTCATTTTAAAGAAGAATTTCGGCATGCTCAAAATTACCTGGAATGGCGATAAGCCCATTGTTTCCATGCAGGTAAGAGGAAATCTGAATGAATTGTATCAGGAGGTGGTAGTGAAGTATTAGTGTTTGAGTACCTAAGTGTTTGAGTGTTGAAGTTGGCGTTCGGCTTGGTATTTCGAAGTAGAAATAAGGGTTCTGTATCCTTTAGGGCTTCAGCCCCTTGAGCCAACTTCAACACTCAAACACCCAAACACTCAAACACACTATCTTTGCGGGATGGAATTCCTGAAGCAACATATTGAAGCACTCATATTTGCCTCACCGCAGCCGGTAGCATTAGCTGATCTGAAAGCAGTGATGGAGGAAGCTTTTCAGACAGAAATCAAAGAGGACGATATTCGGCACTCTATTGAGTCGTCTAAAGCACAATATCAGGAGGAGGTTTTTCCTTTTGAAATGGTGGAAATTGCCGGAGGATATCAGTTTCTCACCAAAGGCGCATACCATACTACAGTTGCCATCCATTTGCGCCAGGCGACCAAAAAGCGACTTTCACAGGCCGCCTTGGAAACATTGGCCATTATTGCCTACAAGCAACCGGTAAGCAGACCCGAAGTGGAAGAAATCCGTGGGGTAAACTGTGATTATGCTTTACAAAAACTTTTGGAAAAAGAACTTGTTTTCATTGCAGGCAGGAGTGAAGGCCCCGGCCGGCCTTTGCTGTATGGTACCACTGAAAAGTTCATGGACTATCTGGGTATCAACAGCCTCACAGACCTTCCCAAGCCCAAAGATTTCAAGGACATAGAAAATACCGTAGGCGATCTTCCCCCCATCGAAGATTCAAACCCCATAAACCCATAAACTCCATCCCATGGATACGTTTCTCGATCAGCCTCTGGTAAATCGTGTTGCCAACAGTAGTTTGGTGACTATAGACCTGGAAGATTTTTTTCCGGCGGGTGAAATTGTGCCTTTCGACTTAAAAGCATACCTATTTATGGAGTTAATTCTTAAGGAAAAAGATTTCCGGGAAGCACTTAATGCCATTAACTGGGAGCAATATAAAGGCAAAAACCTGGCAGTTTTTTGCTCTGCAGATGCCATCATCCCCATGTGGGCATATATGTTGGTGGCAACACATGCCGCGCCCTATGTGGAAGATATTGCACTCTGCGAACCTGCTAACTTTGTGGAGCAGGCATACCAAAAAAAGCTTGCCTCCCTTGACCTGGAAGCATACGAAGGCAAACGCCTGGTGGTGAAAGGCTGCTCAGACAAACCCGTCCCGCCTTCTGCCTATTTGGAAATTACCCGCCGGTTACAACCCATCGCATTAAGTATCATGTTCGGGGAACCTTGTTCCACCGTGCCGGTGTTTAAGAAGAAATAGCCTCCCCCATGCTTCAAATCAAAACGCTGGATAAATACCTGATCCGATACTACCTCAGTACGGTATTTTTCTCTTTGTTGATTTTCAGCATGATCTCCTGCGCCATCGACTTTTCCGACAAGGTTCAGAGCATCATTGAAAAACCCTGTACGTGGAAAGATGTTTTAGCCTATTATATGGGTTTCGTAACCCATATGGCCAGTTTGCTGCTGCCTTTATACACCTTGATCGGTGTGGTGTTTTTTACCTCCCGACTGGCGTCCAATGCCGAAATTCTTTCTGTGTTCAATGCCGGGATTAGCTTCAACAGACTTATGCGGCCGTATATTCTTGCGGCCTCGGCGGTGATGATATTGCACTTACTGATCAATCATTATGGAGCGCCAAAACTCAATGTGTGGCGACTCTGGTTTGAGCACACCTTTGTTTGGATCGATCAGGACAAGGGCAAAACCACCAATGTGCATCTGTTAACCGGGCCCAATACTAAGTTGTTTATAAGGGGATATAATAAAAATTCCAAAACCCTTTCCGGGGTGCGCCTGGAATACTATGAAGGCACTAAAGTGGTAAGTATTCTGGAGGCGGAATCTGCGCGTTGGAAAGCAGAGCCAAACCGTTGGGAAATTCCCAAATGGTCCGTTCGCACCTTCGATGGGCTCCGGGAAACTTTCACCCAAAACAATACCCCCTTGGATACCGCCATCAATATTTCGCCGGGAGATTTTGTGTATTATGCCAATCAACGGGAGCAATTAACTACCCCTGAACTTCGCCAGGCCATCGCGCGCGACCGCGGTCGCGGACTGCCGTACACCCGCAGCTATGAGGTAGAAATGTACCGGCGCACTGCAGACGCATTTACCATCCTGATTCTTACCATCATTGGCCTGGCAGTTGCAGGCCGAAAAGTTCGGGGTGGGATGGGCCTTCACCTGGCACTGGGGATCGGGATCGGAGCAGCTTATATTGTTTTCTCCAAATTCACCGTTTCTTTTGCAACGGGAGGCGCCATGCCGGTTTGGCTGGGAATGTGGTTGCCCAACATTGCTTTTGCTCTCATGGCCTGGGGCCTCGTAAGCAGAGCACAGAAATAACCACGCTTCAGTCATTTATTTTTCTCACCAACTTACTTTTGCGGCGAAATTCCACCGTTTACCGTCTACCGTAAGCCGTCAACCGTTTCCATATGTCCAAAAAAAGATACCTCGTTACTGCAGCACTTCCCTATGCCAATGGCCCGTTACACATCGGACATTTGGCCGGAGCTTATCTTCCGGCAGATATTTTTGTGCGATATCTGCGTTTAATGGGCAAGGATGTTGTGTTTGTATGCGGTTCCGATGAACATGGAGCGGCCATCACGGTGAAAGCCAGAAAAGAAGGAACCACACCAAGGGCAGTTGTGGATAAATACCACGCCATGCTGCGGGATACCTTTCAGAAAATCGGTATCTCTTTTGATATTTACCATAGAACCAGCGAACAACTGCATCACGCAACCTCCCAGGATTTTTTCCGGAAACTCTTCGAAAAAAAGGAGTTTTTGGAGGAAACAACGGAACAATATTACGATGAAACAGTAGGGCAGTTTTTGGCCGATCGTTACATCGTGGGCACATGTCCCGTCTGTGCCAATCCGGATGCATACGGGGATCAATGTGAAAAATGCGGCTCAACGCTCAGTCCTACTGACCTGATCGAACCCAAATCCATGCTCAGCGGCTCGGTTCCGGTGAAACGGCCAACCAAACACTGGTTTCTTCGCCTGGATCAACATGAAAACTGGTTGCGGGTTTGGATCAATACCGGAGTGGCTGATCACAAACAACTCCACCAGGCAACTGATTGGAAAAATCACGTGGTAGGGCAATGCAATTCCTGGCTCGATCAGGGATTACACCCCCGAGCCATGACCCGCGACCTGGACTGGGGTGTGGATGTTCCTCAGGAAATACCGGGTTCAGAAGGAAAAAAACTGTACGTTTGGCTGGATGCTCCAATTGGATATATCTCTGCAACCAAGCAATGGGCTATAGATAAAGGCAAAGATTGGGAACCCTATTGGAAATCAGACGATACTGCCCTGATACATTTTATCGGTAAGGACAATATTGTATTCCACTGCCTCATCTTCCCGGCCATTTTGAAGGCACATGGAGGTTTTATTTTGCCGGAAAATGTACCGGCAAACCAATTCCTGAACCTGGAAGGCCGGAAACTTTCTACCTCCAAAAATTGGGCGGTTTGGGTGCATGAATACTGTGAAGAATTTGCCGGGCAGGAAGACGTGTTGCGCTACAACATGATCAAAAAAATGCCCGAGCAAAGTGATTCGGAGTTCACCTGGAAAGGTTTTCAGGAAACGAACAATAACGAACTGGTGAACAACCTTGCCAACTTCGTTAACCGGGTATTGGTGTTGAACCAAAAATACTATGATGGCGTTTTGCCACGCATCGACGAAAACAGACTGTTCAGAAGTGGCTGGAATCAGGAAAACGAAGGGCAGTATAATGAAGAATTGCGCGTATTGCACAACAAGTTGCAGGAAATGGGCGCTGCCATTCAACGTTATGAACTTCGGGAAGCTCTCCGTATCCTGATGGAAATCTCCAGCGCCGGCAATGCACTTTTACAGTTCAATGAGCCCTGGAAAACGGTAAAGGAAGATCCGGAAATGGTAAAAGTGGTGATGAATCTCTCCGTTCAGTACGTTGCAGCGCTGTCGGTGGCGGTACGTCCGTTCATGCCTTTTTCAGCAGATAAACTGCGGAAGATGTTGAATTTGGGCCCATTGCAGGACAATGGAGATTTGCTGGATGTACTCAATGAGCTGGTAGAAGGCAATCCGATTGTTCCGCCCAATCACGCCCTCAATCAACCGGAACACCTTTTCAGCCGCATACCAGATGAGGTTATTGATCAGCAAATAGCCAAACTCACGCAACAAGATGCTGCCATTCCTCAAACAGATCAAACCGCTGCTCCAATGGAACCTGCAGACATACAACATACACCACTCGCTCCCGAAATTCAATTTGACGACTTCGCCAAACTGGACCTGCGAACAGGTACCATTCTGACTGCCGAAAAAATGGAGAAATCCAAAAAACTGCTAAAGTTGAGCGTGGATCTGGGCTTTGAAACCCGAACCATCCTTTCTGGTATCGCCGAGCATTTCTTACCGGAAGAGGTAGTTGGCCAGCAGGTAGTTATTGTAGCCAACCTTGCACCTAGAGTTATGATGGGCATTCAATCCCAGGGCATGATCCTGATGGCAGATGCACCCAACGGCAAGCTGAGTTTCGTTAGTCCACAGACAGGCTGGATGAATGGTATGGGCGTGAAGTAACAGATCTTAATTATATTTTTCCACTCAAAACCACTTAACTCATCATGCGTAACGTACTTTTCATTTTCACTCTGCTTCTCTGGAACGCCCTGAGTCTGAATGCACAGGCCGAAACGCGTTTTTACGCAGAAGTTAAATCTACCGAGGTTGCTGTTGGAGAGCCAATCAGGGTTTCTTTCGTACTGGAAAACGGCAAAAATAACGGCCGATTCACTCCCCCCGACTGGCAATCAGCAGGCTTCCTCTTGTTGGGCAGCAGCCAATCGTCCAACATCTCGATTATGAACGGTGAAACCACTGCTTCTGCCACCTATTACTACACCATTACGCCAATGGAAGAAGGGGTATGGACTATTCCTTCCGTGCGTATCAAAAGCGGGGACGCTGAGCTGCAAACACAGCCCATTGAGATCAAGGCTGTACCCAATGCAGAAGGCACCCGTCCTGCACGACCGCGCAGCAATCCGTTTGAAGAGCCCGTCCCAGAGCCTAAAAAGCGGATTAAAACCATCAAAATGTAACTGGTATGGTTGGTATTAGCCCCCGCACATGCTGGTTGACTAGACAACATGCCCAATTCGCATGGGCGGGGGCTTTTTTTCTTTTATTTCATAGCCTGATCCTTCAGGCACAATCCGGCGTGAGCTTTGAGGCAGCTGTTAGTTCCAAAGAGATTGTGGTGGGGGTACCCTTCGAACTCAGTTTTACCCTCAAAAATGCAGATGGCAGCCGGTTTAATCCGCCTGTACTTTCCGGATTCAAGCGAGGGGGGATTTCAGAAGTACGTGGTATGAGCTTTATCAATGGCCGGAGCAGCAGCAATCAGAGCTGGACCATGGAATTGATCGCCTCCAAACCAGGCACTTTTGTAATTGGCTCAGCAACCGTTTCTGCAAACGGACGTCAATTAAGCTCCAATCCTATTACCATCCAGATTGTTCCACTTTCCTCCAGTAGCAAGGGTCAGGTAAATATTCCTCCGGGTACCGACGGTAAAATTTTTATTGCTGCAGAATTTGATAAGAAAGAGGCCTGGGTAGGGCAGCAGATAACCTGGCGCATCCGTTTGTATACGCAACTCTCGGTAGAGGGATACGATTTGTTGGACTTGCCAGAGTTTGATAAGTTTTTTACCCGGGAAAAAGTGCGATACGATAAACGTGTGGAATACCTCACCATCAAGGGGAAAAAGTACGCAGTTCGGACACTTCATGAAGAAGCCCTTTTTGCACAGGAAGCCGGCGAATTTGTCATTCCTCCGGCCAGGGTTAGTGTGGGAATAGAACAACCAGGCACCCAGGGTTTTTTGTTTGGGCCCAAACCAGTAGCGCTGGAAACACAACCCGTCAGCCTGAAGGTGAAAGATCTGCCTCAACCTTTACCGGCCACTTTCACAGGCGGAGTAGGGCAATATGAATGGACAGTAAAGGCCGATACTACTTCGCTGAGCACAGATGATGCATTAACCATTATCCTGGAAGTTTCCGGTAATGGGGATGCCAGGCGTTTTGCACCTCCCAAATGGCAGATGCTGCCTGCTTTTGAAGTGTTTGAGCCACGTATCCTGGAAGAAGAAGAATATGAAAGTGAAGTGGAGATACTTCACAGGAAAAAATTGGAATATGTGCTGTTGCCCAAAGACACAGGTTCCGTTGAGCTCGTTTTTAACTTGACGGTTTTTGACCCCGACAGCAATCGTTATATTGACCTTCGCGCAGAGCCGCTCCAGGTGAACATCAGTGCGGGGAAAAATTTCAAATCACCGTCAGAACTGGCTACTCCCCAGGATATTGAGCCGGCCCCGCCAACAGATCACTTAACAGACAAAATCATTCGTTGGCTACAATCTCCTCTTCTTTGGAGCATACTCGCCCTGCCGTTTATTGCCTTGGGAGTTATTTTCCTCCTTCGAAGAAAAAAGGAACAACCCAATGCTCCTTCTGAAATACCCGTAAGTCCCCTCTCAAACCCTTCAAACCCTTCAAACCCATCTCCCCGCTTTCGCGACACCGCCTATCATTTACTTAACACAGCCGAACCGGTGCGCTTTTATGATGCATTATTCCATTCCCTTCAGGATTGGCTGTCTGGCAAATTGAACCTGCAGCCTGCCCAAATGAATGAAACGGATGTAAGCAAGGCGCTGCAACTTCGCGGCGCTTCTCCTATCCGTATTCAGGCGCTCATGAGTGTATGGCAGCTTTGTGAACAGGCCATTTATGGTGGCCACGCCTCGGCTGAGGAGATGGAAAGCACCTGGCAACTGACCAGTCAGGTGGTGGAGGCTTTGGAGCGGGAGATTTGAGTTATGAGTGATGAGTTATGAGATAGTTATGACCGTAGTTTTTTCACCATAAAGAACCAATACCGATTCACAAAGTCATAAGGACTATGACTTTGTGAATCGGCAATTATCCTGCTCTGAGATATTTAGGTGCTATTTCCGTAAAGAATTAATCCACACGGCAATTTTCTCCAAATCCTTTTTAGGTACTTGCGGCATAGGAGCCATGGGCGTGTAATCCGGCCAGTTTTCAGGCTTGGGATTATGAACCAATGCAATGATTTGACTGGTGCTGTATTTGCGTTTGGCCACCTCAGTGTAAGCAGGACCCACGGAGCGTTCAGTCTTTTTATGGCAGGCTGTGCAGGTATGTTTGGTGAGCAAAGTCATTGCCTCTGCATCCGTAAGTACCTTTGGTTTTTGGGGCGCAGGTGGCGGAGCAGTTGGCTTTACAAGAGGTTTGGCTGTGTCCACCGTGCCAGGCCGGGCCTCTTTCATCTGGTTATCAGGCGTATTCACCTTAGTGCCGAGATCTTCCATTGGCTCAGCCATTTTTGGTTTGCGCTGTGCCAATGGGAAATTAGCTTTCGGGCCGTCAGGTAGTTGTTTAAGGGTGTAATAGCCTGTTCCGTGCAATAGTGGTAATTTTTCCTGAGCGGAACGTACACCTTCCGGCTGAATAGCATGCACATAGCCCAAACGCAGACTATCCACCACCAGGCGCACACGCAACCCGTCGGCGCTGGCCTTAGCCCCCAAAACCGGATTTTCTTTATAATTCACCATCGGGCTGCCGTATACAGGATAGTATCGGTAGGTGAAACTGCGGGCAGCATAGTTTTCCACGTTTTCTGCGGTGGCCACATCCACAGGCTGTGTGAATTCAATTTCAAAACCATCCGGCATAGCGCGCATGGCCTTCATTTCAAAAGGCGTCTGGCCAGTCCACACCAGTCGTTCCAAACCATAGGGCTCCTTACCCGTACTCCCCCAGCCGCGGTTGGTGCCGCCAATATACATGGTCTGATCACTGCCCCAGCACATGCGCAGCACTCCGGAACGGAACCCGTTGCGGAAATCAAAAGCAGCACCCTGATATTCGCCTTTGACTTTTTCCAGGAAAACCCGGGCTATTTTCGACATGCCCTGATCTCCAACCAGCAGTTGCCCGGCAAATGGCCCAAAAGCGCCAGAGGTTTCATCTGCTATTATCTCGGAAGTAGAAACCCCCAAAATGCCGTGTGGAAGCCATACGGACGGGCTCTTGATTTGTTTGTCCCGATAGGTGTTGTACTCCATCTCATAAAGGGTAGTCATGGGTTCTTCCGCAATATATTCCGGTTTTTTCTTAGGGTCGTCTTTAGGGTCAACCTGCTGAAAAACGAACTCTTTGCGCATATTAACCGGCGACTCCGGACGATCCGCCCATGCCAATGAGGCAGGGTGGCCCACAAAATCGCCCTTTTCCACATGGGTAACAAAACCGGATCCCATCCAGTCTCCCTGGTTATCGCCATAGAAAAACTCCCCGTTCACCATGCCGATCCCGCAGGGCGAACGGAAACCCGCAGCCCAGGGATCCATTTTGCCATCGGGTGTAATGTGCATGGTCCAGCCACGCCAGGGTACCACCGATTTACCTGACCACCAGTCGCTTGCACCAAAACTCACATTGCCGGTCACCAGAAAAGAACCATCTTGTAATACTTTCGGTCCAAAAGTGTATTCATGGTAGTGCCCTGAAAGAGGCCATGCATATACCGTTTCGTAGCGGTCTGCAATACCATCGCCATTGCGGTCGGTGAGTTTGGTGAGTTCTCCGCGCTGGGCACAATAGAGACTGCCATCTTTGTATACCAGTCCCAGTATTTCATGCAAACCAGTAGCAAAACGCCGGTAATTTGGCTTGCCGGAAGTAGGATTTTCAATAATCCATACATCTCCGCGGCGCGTGCTTGCGGCTATATGTCCATTAGGCAGATTGCATAAGCCGCCCACTTCCAGTATCACACCTTCCGGCACCGGTATTTTAATGATGCGATAATAATCGTCTTCCTTAGGCAGGGCAGGTAAACTGTCTTGAGCCCAAAGGACAGAAGTTGAAAGAAAGCCGCAAATGGCCAGTAATGTCAAGCGAATATTTTTCATGTCTTTGAATGCAATTGGATCAAAAAAAGGGCATAATGTGGTGAATATTGGTGTATTGTCGGGGTGACTGCCAGTCACCCCGACAATACACCAACATTCACCACATGATATCATACTCCACTTTAGTGCCCAGTGGAACATAGAGCACAGCCATTCCTTTGGATTGTCTTAAAACAGGTTTTACCCCTTCCGGCACCTGAATGAAGTATTTCTTGCCATTAATTTCCCAGGTGTTTTTGTCCGTCTGGCTAATGATTGTTGCAAGAGCAATCCGGCAAACATATCCTGCCGGTGCATTGCGACAGTCCAATGTTCGATGCAGGTATTTGCCATCCATTACGCGCAGACGATCTTCTACTTCCATGCCATTCAGGGTATAGCGGAAAATTGGTAAGCCCTTTTCGTCCAAATCATATCCCAATGGCCGGAAGCCTTCTGCCGGAGCATCGCCGGAGGCCTGGGTATTCCAGATGTCGGATTCCGGTACGATGGCCGATGCGTCGCTCAAAGCCAACACAGCCCCTCGCGGACGCGAGGAGCCGTCGCCCCGATCATCCCACATGGGAGATACATCCAGAAAGTCCCCTTTCCATATCTGAGGTACTGAACCGTTGTCCAGGTCATAGGTGTAATGCAAGCGTTCGGGGTCGCCCACCTGAATGGCGTGAACTACCCGTTTTTTCTCAGAGCCATTGGGTGCAATGTCCATGAACGAACGGAAAACCTTGGGTTCCGGAGCATTTAAGAAAATTGGATCGGGTGGTGTAACCGCCAGTGTGGCGCTTTTGCTGTGCAACGCAACGGCACGTGCTTTGGGGCCTTCTACCCATAAGGCCAGATAGGGCTGAAGCCATGTATCCATTTTATACACGGTAAGGGTAAGGCTGTTGGTTCCGGCGGGCAGATCAAGGGTCAGGGTGCGTGGACGGTTCCAGGACGACCAATCGTCGGCCAGTACTTCTTTGCCGTTCATCTTTATAGAAGAGCGTCCGCTGTTGTGCAAGGTAATGCGGTGTTGGCCGGGCTCCGGTACATTAATTTCTCCGGTAAATACAATGGCAAACTCATTATCGCGCTTGGCCACTTCCCAGCTAAGTTGGTTGGTGCTGCCCTCGAGGTCAGCTTTTTTTCCGGCAAATGCCTCCTGGCTTCGAAAGGCTCCGTTGATGACCTGGTAGGAAAATGGTTTACTGACGGTTATCGGTGCGCCCCGACGATCCGTGATCTGGAAACCTCGAAAGGCCACCGGACCGTGATCGCCCTGAATCATGAAAGGGCCTGTGGCGGCCTCCTTTTCGGAAATGGGTCCGCCAGTGGGGCCGGTGAGCTCCAGGTTCTCGTGGATCACCATGCCGTTCAGCACCACCTTCAACAGGCGTGCATTGGCTGTTTTTTTGCCGGATGCATCAAAACGCGGCGCCTGAAAAGCAATTTCCATATGTTGCCAAAGACCGGGCGCCAAACAGGCATTTACGCGCGGCGCTACCCCGTCGAAGAGTTCTTCCTGGGGGTTCCAGCGCCTGCGTGCATAGATGCCTCCGCAATCGCCGAAGCCCGGATGCTGCACCCCCCAACTATCGAGCAGTTGTACTTCATACCGCCCTTGCAGGTAAAACCCGGAATTGGAGTGCCTGGCCATCATGAAATCAAAAGAGACATCTACATCTCCATATTCGCGGGTAGAGAGCAGATTAGCCCTGCTTTTTTTCGTAGGCAGGTTAACCAGCACTCCGGTTCCCTTGGCGGCGGTCATTTGTTCGTCTTTGGTCAGAGAAGCCTGAACGTCACCGGCAATTTGCCAGTTGGTGCCACTGTTTTGGTTCCAGTCAGACAGATCCTTTAGTGGTAACGCCTCCTGAGCTGGAAGCCTGAAAACCGACGCCAGCAGGATAGCGATCGGGAGGAAAGCAGAAAAACGCATGCGCAAAAATCTTGTTTGCGCAAAAGTGGGAACAAGCTGTGGGAATCTGGGAGTTTTTTTGCAAATATCTCTTATTCGGATTTTTGATAAAACTCGCTTTTGGAAAAGACATGGATCAGGAGTATCCCTCCCAAGGCCAAATCGACCAGACTAAAAGGGGAAATACTTGTGATAATGGATAAAATCCCACAGATCAGCATGGCACGCCATATCCACACTGGGCGGAGTTCATATCGAAAAAATGCAATCATTTGGCAAATTAATCCTGCTACAAGCATCAAAAACAAAATAAACTGACCAACCAAGGATGACGTTAAGCCGTTTGCCAATTGAACAGCATCAGGCGAACCTGAAGATTCCATTGCAGTATAACTGATCAAGGAGCCGAAAAGGCTCACAATAGCAGCAATGCTTCCCAATACAAAGGCAATTCCACCCAAAGTACTGATCAAACGGGCAGTCGCGGATGGTCGATCTGTTTCATTGTCCAGAATTTCCATAGGTATATTAGTTCGTTTTAGTGGTTTAATAGTTAGCACTTCGGTGCTGGTTGGACTATAAGCCTTACAATTTCACAAACCTGCCAAAGCCGATTTTGCCATTCTGATCGGTGGTTTTTATTCCATAAATTCCGGAAGGAAGTTGGCTAACGTCTATTTGTCTTTCTTTCCAAACGCCAATCAACCAGGATTGTGGATTATACAACTCAATGCGTGTCAGTTCGGTAGCTGATTCCAGCGTTATCACATCAAAAGCCGGATTGGGTGAAACAGTAATCCTTTGCAATGCCTGTTGCGAAAAGAAGGTATTGCTGATAATATTACAATTTTCCCAGGAGCCTTCACAAAAGGCCTTCAGGTAACCATATCTAAAATGAAATATGCCCTGATATAAAAAACCAACTCCTTCCAAAATTTTCACTGGCCCTTCAGGAATAGGTCCGGGATTTTGCAGGTTTTGCAAATAGGACGGAATACCAAAAGAATAGAAGGTTTTCCGGGATTTATTAAAATGGGTTTCATAACGGATAGAGTCTATGTATCTCATCGGAATATTCCAGGGATTACCCATAGGCACATAGGCGCAATAGTTTAAGGCATCGTCCTCAACGAGGTTGAAATCAAAAAGTAAGTGCTCCTGACTGGTACAAAAAGCAATGTCGATGCAATCGTTTTCATAAGTGGCAGGGTTGTCTTCACAAGGATCGGAAACTGGAATGGGTCTGTTATACACTTGTTTGGCAGTCAAATCTTCTCGGATCAGGCTGATCAGTTTTTGGGGTCCTAATTCATAAGGAACGGTCGCAAAGAACTGTAGCGGCTCGTTTACGGGATTGACCTCCAGGGTTCCTTTTAAAGGATATTGATATACTTTTTTATAGACTTTCCCATCCACCGTGGTATCGCCTTTCATGGTAATGAGGAAGCCTGCAGTAGGCCGGGGCCTATCCGTAAAATCATAATAAATCCAGTACTTGTTTTCCTCCACCATTGGAAGGTAAGGGGCTTGTCCGAATAGCATCTTGCATAAGACCATTAGACTAAAAGTTAATAAAAAGGCCTTTAGAAAGGTTCGATTGGATTGCTTTAATCCTAACCCGAACATCGTAGGTGTTTGAGGCATATTTGGCATTAAGGAATATGACATTGGATGGGGATTTAGGAAAAATTTGCCTGAACGAAATTGCCGGATTTCCTGTAAAAGTGCTCAAATCTGTCCATAGTCTGCCATATGGAATGAGCATTTGTCGGGCATTGGCGCAATACATTGCACCTTAAATCCGGCTAGTGG
>JBIKUE010000074.1:0-25229 GCA_044347755.1 Saprospiraceae bacterium | reverse complement strand
CGCCTGGTGGTAAAGTGCCAACACCCCCCAAAACCGTATTGGCATATTCAATCCAGGTGGGGTTGGTTGCTGTTGGTGTCCAGCAGTAGGTATAACCAGTACCCGGAATGGGATTAAAATTATCATTGTCATTAGGTTCACCCAAATACACTTCGCCGCCAAAATTCCCAGGGTGATTATGCAGAATGATACTCTGGCCACTTGGGCAGGTTAAGGTAATTTCTACATCACGCATCCAGGAGTGTTCAATCGTCAAACATAAATGGTCCAGATCATTTTCATCCACCAGAACCTGTCCGGGAGAAAACTCCGTTAGCACAATACTGGTTTCATACAATTCTCCTGTTCCATCCGGGAGGGCAAGCGAGTCTGAACGGCTGGATTCCACTCCAAATGAAGTAGTTAATGGAAAAGCCGAAACAGTATGACTGAACAAGGAAGTATCAATGGTGGAGCCCAACATCAGGGTATCGCCTGCGCATATCTGCCCCACGGAGGCTAAATTAAACTCTGGCCTTCCGGCTACCCGAATGCGCTGACTGATCAGATTGGAGCTTTTACACCCAAAGGTGTCGGTAAGCGTCAATTGAACAAAATATCCACCCGGTTGATCAAAACGATGTGAGGTATTTGGACCGTACGCAATACCACCATCGCCGAAATTCCACTCGAAAGTGGTTGTCAAGTCTGACTGGTGGTAAGCAAAATCATTTTGTGGGTACAAGCCCGCACCTGTAAAAAAAACACGCTGACCAGGACATATATCAATCCAGCCTGTATCGGCGGGTATCACTGTTGGATTGGTAGAGACCAGATCAGAAAGCACCGTCTGGCATGATTTTGCACAAGAAATAGCAGCAGCCCATCCGGCCGCTGTTCCGGCACCATCTGACTGAAAAGAAACGGTAATGCATCCGGTTGGATTGACCGCAGTTGCCTGCACAACAAATGGTTCGCCCGCCGGATAATCCGAAGCGCAGGAAAGTAAGGGCGAAGCCAAATTTGGACCATCATAAAAACAGAGTGCATCACCGGGCCCTAATGCTACCCCAGAGAAACTTAACCTGATATGGGTGCCTGTTGTACCATCAGCGCAAATGGTGGTGGTCAGGTTTTGATTGATTGAATAGTTGCCTGCAGGGCCTCCTGGATCATAAAACGTACCCGTGCAATCGGAAATTGGATTTCCATTCATCAAGTAGTTTTGTGCTTTCAGTATACCCGGAGAAAATAAAAAGATCAGCAGTAGCCTTTTCATGAAGATCGGTTTGTGATGGCAAAAGAAATAAATATTTAGCAAATCGGGGAAGCCCTACAGCAGAATAGTCCGGAAAAGACAGGTATATGCCATAAGATACAAGTTTAAGCCAATTTGCTGCTGGTGAAAAATGTTTTATTATTGTATTTTGTACACTAAGATATTTTATGGATATTTGCGGCACTGATTGGCTTGTAGGAACACTTCTGGTATTGATCTGTTCCGTAAGGCATACCCAGCATAACTTTTCACCTATTTTTGATACAATTAGTCATGGCAAAAAAACGAATCGCCATTAACGGCTTCGGACGTATTGGTCGTCTGACCTTCCGCAACCTGGTCAAAAACCCCAACGTTGAGGTAGTGGCAATCAATGACCTCACTGATAACCATACTCTTGCACACCTGCTCAAGTACGATACCATGCATGGCCGTTTTGACGGCACCATTCAGGCTGACGATAACAGCATTACTGTAAATGGTAATCGAATTGCAGGGCTTGCGATTAAAAATCCGGCAGAGTTGCCCTGGAAGGATATGAACATTGATGTGGTGCTGGAATGTACCGGTATCTTTTTGGACAAGGAAAAGGCCGGACTACACATTCAGGCTGGTGCTAAAAGAGTTATTTTATCTGCCCCTCCAAAAGCGGATGACGTTCCAACCTTTGTGATCGGAGCCAATGCAGATAAAATTAGTGCTACAGATCTGATCGTTTCCAACGCCTCCTGTACCACCAACTGCCTGGTGCCTATGATTCTTACACTGGATCGAGCTTTTGGTGTAGAGCAATTGTTCATGAACACCATCCACGCTTATACTGCTGATCAAAATCTTCAGGATGGGCCTCACCGTGACTTACGGCGTGCCCGAGCAGCTGCACAAAACATTGTACCAACCAGCACAGGTGCTGCCAAAGCAGTAATTATGGTGGCTCCACACCTTAAAGGCAAAATTGAAGCCCATTCTCTGCGTGTACCTACTGCCACTGGTTCAATCACCGATTGTGTTTGCACCTTGAAAAAAGCTGCTACGGTTGAAGAGATCAACGCTATTTTTAAGGCCGCAGCGGAAGGCGCCCTGAAAGGCATTCTGGAATATAACGAAGAACCAATCGTTTCCAGTGATATTATTGGCAACACCCACTCCGTTATTTTTGATGCACCACTTACCCAGGCTAACGGCAATACCTGCCGCATTGTAGGCTGGTATGATAACGAAGCCGGTTACTCTGCCCGCCTTGCACAACTTTGTGCTACCATTTAGAGGAATGTGGTTAATGTGGTTAATGTGGTTAATGTGAGGAATGTAAGGAATGCGGGGGAATATGAGGAATTAGTAAAACCTGTCCCACATTAACCACATTCCCCTCATTCCCCACATTAATTTTATCTTTGCGGGTCAAATCCAAATTGGTTAACATCATGAAACTCAACTTCAAGGACAAAAAAGTTTTGATCCGTGTGGACTTTAATGTGCCACTGGATAAAAGCTTTAAAATTACCGATGATACCCGTATAAGGGAAGCAGTGCCTACGATACGGCATATTCTGGATCAAGGAGGTTCGGCCATTCTAATGTCCCATTTGGGACGTCCGTTGGAGAAACTGAATGCAGATGGTAGCATCAACGCTGAAAAGTTTACCCTGAATCACCTGGTTAAACACCTACGCAAAAAGTTAAAGACTAAAGTGCATTTTGCCAATGATTGTATTGGCAAACAGGCTGCAAAAAAAGCCGCCGCACTAAAACCTGGCGAGGTGCTGTTGCTGGAAAATACCCGGTTTTATCCAGAGGAAGAAAAGGGCGACAAAACCTTTGCTCAAAAACTTGCAGCTTTAGGGGATATTTATGTCAATGACGCCTTTGGCACAGCCCACAGAGCACATGCAAGCACCACTGTAGTAGCACAGTTTTTTGATAAACAGCATAAAACGTTTGGATTCCTGATGGAGCGGGAAATTGAGAATGCTTCCCGCGCCATGAAGAACCCGGCTAAACCAGTTACCTGCGTAACAGGAGGCTCTAAAGTGAGTGACAAAATACTCCTGTTGGAAAAGTTTTTGGATTATGCCGACAATATTCTGATTGGGGGCGCTATGGCTTACACTTTCTTTCTAGCAAAGAAAGGCGCTGTTGGCAACTCCCTGGTAGAAGCAGATAAACTCAAGATTGCCAAAGAATTTTTAAAAAAGGCCAAAGCAGCCGGAGTAAAGGTATTATTACCTAAAGATTCTGTCTGTGGTGATAAATTTGTTGCGGATGCGGCGGTGCAAGTTTGTCCAAGCAATCAAATTCCGGATGGCTGGATGGGGCTTGATATCGGGCCATCTGCGGCGAGATCCTTCGCGTCTGTGATTCGGAAAAGTCAAACGGTCATTTGGAATGGTCCAATGGGGGTATTTGAAATGCCCGCATTTGCCAATGGAACTAAAGTAGTGGCAAAAGCATGTGCTGCAGCCACTAAAAAAGGCGCCTTCACCATGGTAGGCGGTGGTGATTCCGTAGCAGCGGTGAACCAACTTAAACTAACTAAAAAAGTAAGCTTTGTAAGTACAGGAGGAGGCGCAATGCTTGAATTCCTTGAAGGAAAAGAATTGCCCGGAATCAAAGCGATTCATGATTAAACCACCGCTTATTTAAGAGGCTGTCTCAAAAGCCACATTTTTATTTTTACCGCAGAGGCGGAGAGACGCGGAGGTTTAAATGGCAGATTATCAAAACCTCCGCGTCTCTCCGCCTCTGCGGTAAAAAACACCCTCTAGTGGTTCTCCCACTTAGTTTCTGAAAAACATGCGGCAGCTTTTAGCGCCTGTCATCGTTGTTTGTCGGTAATAATGTCTCGCATTACGCCCTCCAAACGCCTTGACATACCCTAAAATCTGCTCCCCTATTTTCCAGCAACTAAGTGGGAGAACCTCTAGTCGATTTTAAAGTATTCAAACGATGCCCGTTCCGGCAAGGTGGCAGCCCCTTCATCTCCTTCCCCAGCCAAATACCATTGTTTGATGAGTGCCGCATCGATGGTAGCAGTAAATATGCCATCACCCGCTGCCTGGTCGCCATTGGTACCATCATCTACCATTTGAACACGCTTGAATGCGTATTGTTTTTTGGCCCGGTAAAACAGCCAGGCGCCTTTGGTGGCATTGGTGAGTTTACCACTCACCTTAACTTTTTGCCCCTCCTTTGTGGCCAAAGCATCCGAAATAACCGGCTGGAGCTTGTTCAGCAATGGATGTTTGGAAAGCCACTCCGTACGTTTTGACATCAAGTGTTTTATACCAATGACATTGTCAGGGCCATTATTCATCGTTTTATCCATTGAGCCCTGGAAATCAGTATAGCTGTACAGTTTCAATGAGTCTTGCTTTACCCACGGATCAATTTCTTTGATCATACTTTGAGCCCGATTCATTAACTGCCCATTAGCCAAATTTTCATTTACAATGGTTTTGACATGCGACAGGTAAATTTTTCGGTAAAAGGAGTTTTTCAACAATTTGGAGATAAGCGGCCGGCGTAGGTTGTCGAACTCTGCCAATGGCGAATATTGGATAAGCTGATCATCAGACATTTCCTGAAAGCTAAAATCTCGACGCCATCCACCGAGCGACATGTTTAAATCCCAAATGATTGGATGTGCGACGTTCATTGAGTCAAACCACAAGTAATAATTGTGCGACAAGGAGCCGTTGTAACTATCCAGATTAACCATGGTATTGTTCAAGGCTAACATCCAAAGGGTTTGGTCTACATTGAGCACTGATTCTATCTGATCCGGGGTTTTATTTAGCACTTTAATCAGGTTAATCAGCAACTTCCAACTGGAGGGGTTTTCAGCTTCATAAAAGGCATCATAACACCCGGCGTTGTCATTTAAGTAGGTCAAAGAGGCGTTTTCTCCCTTTGGGCACCCTGTTTGGCTACGTACTTTTTTCCAATTATCCGGATCGCATTTAACGATATGGCCGCCATCTACCCCATAATGCTTTTTAAAAAACTGAGGATCTACTGACTCTGAATTTATATACAAACCCCAGTATTTACCATTGAGGTAAACCTTCGAAAAGTTGCACTGCGGGGCTGGCATGTATTTTCGAATAACCTCATATGAAAGTGGATCCCTCAAAAAACTTGGATCTAAAAAAGCATTTGACAACTTGATGGAGGTTTGCCCATCCTTCAAGGACTGCCCCTTCTTTTTGTAGTCAAGTTTGACATTCATCGGCAATTTTTTCCGGGTCTCATTTCTTGTACGGAAATAAGAACTGTTGCCTTTGTATCGAACGCCAACACTGTCAAACCGTTGGCCATTAACCCAGGCAGTAGCCAGCACCCTGGCTTCAGGGTTTGCCTTTTTTAGGGAATCAAGCATTACATCCCAATTTTTGTGGGAGAATTCAAGCTTAACTTCCTGGATACCAGCGCCGTAAAAATCCTGGGCATATGCTTGAAAACCTAACAAGCAGCATAAGAAGAGTAGAAGGGTATGTCTCATAGAGGCAAAACGAATGCAATCTGGATTTCTGATAAAGAAGATTGATAATAAAATGATAATGCTGATCCGCTTTTCGATGAAGCATTGCGGATCAGCATTATTAACCAGTTTGTGTCAATCACTTGTTTAACTCACTTAATTTCACCTTGTAGGGCTGACGGGTATAGGTTGAAGGAAGGAAATCCGCTGCACCTACATTTTCAGCCAGGATGTAATAATCCAATACGGCGTCCAGTGTTTTCGCTTCAATTTGAACACCAAAAGCTTTAACACCAGCAGCGAGGCCTGGAGTATTTTCTTCCGACATGTTCATGACAGCGTAGGGTTCCTGATCTGAGAACCTGTAATAAATGTACATTCGGAGCGGATACTTATCGGCCCGGGCGCTTACGTGAAAAGAATTGAGTTTTTGATTCTCAAATTTGCCCCGACCTTTTACCGAGACCTCAGAGATGGATGGTGGCAGTTTGGTTAATTCCGGATGGGATTTCAGGTAACGCATGCGTTTCCCCATCAAATCTGTCAAACCGGGAATTTTACTCTTTTTACCTACCGTTTCATTTAAGCTGCGCTGAAAATCATCGTAACTGTACGTTTTGTACTTATCTTCATTAAATGGAACTGCAATCATCCCGCGAAGTTCCTGTGCACGCTTTTCATAAGAGCCATTCAGGAAGTTTTCTTCGTTGATTTGGCGAATATGTGAAAGGTAAATTTTGCGATTCAGCGGATCTTTCAACAACTGACTAATCAATGGCTTATACGGATTGTCAGCATGTAGCAATGGATCCAGATTTTGCAATTGACGCAGATTGAGGTCACTGCCTAAGCCCGTATTTTTATAACTCCCAAAAGCCAGATTAAGATCCCAGTGTACTGGTTGGAAACGGTTGTTTCCGTCACGATATAGATAATAATTCACACTTTCCTTGCCAGTATAGCTACTCAGGTTCACCATGACGTTGTTGAGGGCGAGCATCCAAAGGGCACGATCCACATCCAACACCTGATGCACATTGTTAGGTTCCAGTGCAAGTTTGCGGGTCAACTCCTGAAGTTCTGTCCAGCCCCCCTTGGAATCCATTTCAAAATTACCTTTGTAACAATCCAGATTATCTTCATACTCGAGAGCCCCAAATATGTTTTGTTTGCAACTGGCAGGTAAATTATCCGGTTTAAAGTCAACCCCTGCTTTAAAAGATGCTCCTTTGGAATTTCCGTAATTGATGTCAAAAAATGTTTTGCTAACGGCTTCAACATTAACAAAAACCCCTATATATTCTTCATTCACAAACAGCTTAGTGTATGCAGCCTGAGAAGCAGGCATGTACTTGGCCGCAATTTCATGGAACAACATTTCACGTACCATACTTGGGTCCCTCACAGCAGCAGATAGCTTGACAGAAGAATATCCCTGGTGATTTTGCCCAATATTGTCTGCATTGAGCTTGATAATCATTGGATTACGTTTAAGCCCCTTAGCGTAAGATTTATCTCCACGGAAACGGACCTTGGCTCCTTCATAGCGCATTCCATCGATAACCACCGTTGCTGGCAGTCCATCGCTATTATATATGCGCATGGAGTCAAGGGCATTAACCCAATCGGATGATGGTAAAGTCAGGCGGATTTCACCCACGGTTTTTTTGTCGTACAATGGACGGGAGTTGGATCCAGCCACTGATAATTGTGCTTTAGCCGTAAAAGGAAGCAAGGCAATCAGGATAAAAAAGTATTTTTTCATGTTCGGGCTTTGAAACATTAATAACAGATGAGAAAACCGGGGCAATGATACGCACATTGATCGAAAGTGGTCGCTGCGAAACATTAGAGAAATCAGAGTTTTGTAATCTTTGGCTGAAATATATAGCTTTTTCGGCTTTTTGATGACCGGAATGCATTTGAATTCTGGCCAGCCGACTACCTTTGCCGTCAACAATTTTCTTTGGGGAACAAATGAACACCGGTTTGACCGTGTCACTTGTTTATACCAACCGATTTTGATCCAAACCATTTTTCCAAGTACATATGAATTTTGATCTGATTGTTATCGGTAGCGGGCCAGGCGGATATGTAGCTGCCATCCGCGCCTCTCAACTAGGCATGAACGTCGCAGTCATTGAACGTGAAAGCCTTGGTGGCATTTGCCTCAACTGGGGCTGTATCCCTACAAAAGCGCTATTAAAAAGCGCCCAGGTTTTTGATTATCTGAATCACGCCGAGAACTACGGAATCAAGGTCGGCAAGCCACTTGCAGATTTCGATGCGATGATAAAAAGGAGCCGGGGTGTAGCTGATGGCATGAGCAAGGGGGTACAGTTCCTCATGAAAAAAAACAAGATTAATGTGATCATGGGCAATGCCAAACTCGTAAAGGGTCCCAAGGTTGCGGTAACCGATACTGAAGGCAAAGTAACTGAATATACTGCCAAAAACATTATTATTGCCACAGGTGGCAGAGCCAAAGAATTGCCTAATCTGAAAATAGATGGCAAAAAGATCATAGAGTACCGTAAAGCCATGAGCCTGGAATCTCAGCCTAAACGGTTGGTAGTTGTAGGTGCAGGCGCCATCGGCGTGGAATTTAGTTATTTCTACCACAGTATTGGCACTGAGGTTAGCATTGTGGAATTTATGGAACAGGGTTTGGTGCCTCGGGAAGATCAGGATGTTTCCAAAGAGCTTACAAAGATCTACAACCGAAAGGGCCTGAAAGTGTATGGCGGTTGGGCGGTTGAAAACGTTGATACCGGTGGAAAAGAGATTAAAGTAAATATGAAAAACCGCAAGGATGGCAAAACAGAAACCATTGTTTGTGATGTAGTGCTTAGCGCAGCCGGTGTTACACCCAATACCGAAAACATTGGACTGGAGGATCTCGGCATTGTCACAGATCGTGGTTATATAAAGGTGGATGAATATTGCCAAACCAATGTGCCGGGCATTTATGCTATTGGTGATGTACTGGCCACTCAAGCACTTGCGCACGTTGCCAGTGCAGAAGGCATTACCTGTGTGGAACATATCGCAGGCCATCATCCGGAACCCATTGATTACAATAATATCCCTGGTTGTACTTATTGTATTCCTGAAATCGCTTCAGTTGGTTATACAGAGCAGGGAGCAAAAGATGCCGGGTACGAAGTCCTGATTGGAAAATTTCCTTTCACTGCCAGTGGTAAAGCCAAGGCTTCAGGCCATTCAGAGGGATTTGTAAAATTAGTCTTTGATAAAAAATACGGTGAATTACTTGGCGCTCATATGATTGGAGCCAATGTAACCGAGATGATTGCAGAAATTGTGGTTGCACGGAAATTGGAAACTACCGGACATGAAATGATCAAAGCTATTCATCCACACCCTACTATGAGTGAAGCGGTGATGGAGGCCGCCGCCGCAGCCTATGGTGAAGTGATCCACCTCTAAAATGCTGTCGAATTAACACCGGGCCCTGAGCGATATGTTGTCGTTCAGGGCCCGTTTATAGTATCAAAGTGAGCTACTGATCAACCTAGACCTAGATCATTTTTAGCATAAGCGTAACGGAATACAGGTTAGGCTCATCCCGAATGATGATGTCAAAATGTTCAGGGTATAAAATTTTTAGCCTCTGCCGCACATTAGCCAGTCCAATACCTCCGCTTCTGGGGTGACTGGGGCGCGGCGTATGATCTACTTTACTGTTTTCAATATGGAATTCCAGATCCTCACCCTGAACCCTTAATTTCATCCGGACAAAGCCTCCTGAAGTAGCATGATTCAATCCATGCTTGAAACTGTTTTCCACGAATGGTACAAACAATAAAGGAGCAACCATTTGTTCACTTACGTGGCCCTCTACATCAAAGCTTATATCGGCATCCTTGGGTTGACGAAGTCGTTCCAAATCCAGATAATTATGCAGGTATTGAATTTCTTTTGACAGATGTACACGCCGTTCATTACACTCGTAGAGCATATAACGCATGATTTCTGCCAGCTTAAGAACAATTTCTGGCGCCTTGTCAGATTTTTTTAACGTTAGTGCATATAGGTTGTTCAGGGTATTAAAAAGAAAATGCGGATTGATTTGGCTTTTTAAAAACCGTAGTTCGGATTGAATGGTCTGTGTGAGCAAAACCTGTTTCTCATTCTGGTATCTCCACCAATCCATGATTACCCGAAGGATGGTTGAAAGAAAGGTTACAAACACATTCCCCAGGTAAATTCGCTCCTGTTGAGCAACTACAGATGCCTGATATTCAGGATTGTCTGAATAAAATAAGTAAAGTGCAAGCACCTCTAAAGGAGTAACTATAGCACATGCTGCAAGCACTAACCCGAAGTATATAAAGGCATGTTTAGCCAGGTAATTAGGGATCAGGTACAGCAGATTAAAATAAACCAGTACCGCGAAAAACAACACCTGAATGGTTTCATTGTAAAAGGTGGTGCTTGGCAAAATTCCCTGTCTTAAGCTGGTTCCCACCATAGTGCCATATAAGGCAAGCCAGAAAATGGAGTGGTACACCCATCTTCTGTTCAAAAACGAATAAATTTGGTCTAATGCACTTCGTGTCTTCACTTCAACGCAATGGTTTTGTGCAAAAGAACTGCAACACTATTTCGCAATGCTTGTTTTTAGATTAAAGTTAAAACCTAAGGGATAAAACTACTCTGAAAACAGCATTTCTGCTGTCAGAAAAAATAAACGCCTAATTTTGCGGCGCTTTTGCAGCCTTTCAGCAGAAAAAAGCTTTTCCAATACGGTATTTGGGATGCACTTCAACCATTAAGACGCAGGCCCAAAGCAGCAATCAGCAGACTTAATGCACTGAAAAAGAATGGTTTATATAACTAGAATTGAACGATTCAATGCCGCTCACAAGTTATGGGTTGAAGAGTGGTCTGAAGAACAGAATCAAAAAGTATTTGGCAAATGCTCCAATAAAAATTGGCATGGCCATAATTACAACCTTCACGTAACCATTAAAGGGACGCCTGATCCCGTAACCGGTTTTGTGATGGATGTGAAAAAGTTAAGTACCATCATAAAAAATCATGTAGTGGACCATCTGGATCACAGTAATTTGAATCTAGATGTACCATTCATTCCAAAAGGCTTACAACCCACCACTGAAAATCTTATTATTCTTATTTGGCAGGAGCTTGAAAAGGCATTAAAAGAATACCCTTGTCAGCTACATAGCTTGAAATTGTGGGAAACAGAAACCATTTATGCTGAATATTACGGAGAATAACCCCTCAAACCAATCAACCCCTCAAACTTCCCATGGCATACAAAAAAAATGATTTCTATGACAACTCAGTCCTAACAGAACGCCTAGGCAAGGATTATCTGGATATTCTGAGTGGACTTGGAGAGGATCCCAACCGTGAGGGATTGCATAAAACCCCGGAGAGAGCTGCTAAAGCAATGCAGTTCTTAACTCAGGGATATGGACAGGATGCAAAAGCCATTCTTGAATCAGCCATGTTCAAAGAGGATTACAGCGAAATGGTTCTGGTAAAAGATATTGAGGTTTATTCGCTTTGCGAGCACCATATTTTGCCATTTTTTGGGAAAGCACACGTAGCCTATATTCCAAATGGGTATATTGTCGGTCTAAGTAAAATACCGAGAGTGGTGGATGTTTTTGCTCGCCGATTGCAGGTTCAGGAAAGATTGACACTGGAAGTCCGGGACATTATTCAGGAAACCCTGCAGCCTTTGGGGGTGGCTGTAGTCATTGAAGCCCATCACATGTGCATGATGATGCGGGGTGTCCAAAAACAGAATTCTTTGACTACTACATCTGCTTTTACCGGACAATTCCTGAAAAATGAAACAAGAAGCGAATTTTTGCGGCTGATTGGTAGCAAATTACATTAAATTTCGCACTATTATTGCGCTTTCAAATTGCGCGCCCCAAAAACATATCATCCGGTTACGATGCAATTTCATGTTTTTGGCTCTATTTTGGTTCTCCTGAGCATTTCTGTGCATAATTGCCAGGAGAGCAATCCCCCTCCACCTGTTTCCACAGCAGATGTTTCAAAAACTAGCACACTCAAACTTGATACTGCTTTTAATGCCTACTGGTATGCCGGTGCTGCAGAAATATCCTCCTTCAGCGTCAAACAATACAGGTATGGAGAATTACGCCAGGCAGAACAAGTAAACATCTTTGTGACGGAAGATTTCTCCAGGCAAAAACATGTCAAGCTTGACGACCCTGCTTCTGCAGGTGACGATCGGGTACCCATTCTAAAACTAAACTGGATCAGAAAATTCCATACCGGGATTTACGACTACTCTATTATGCAGTCTGTTTTTAAACCAGTAAACGGTAATCCCGTCTTAAAGGCAACGGTCTCCATTCAGGACTGGTGTGGACACGTTTTTCAACAATATGATCAGACCCGGGAAGGCTATAAGCTCAGTTCCAGATCCTATTTTGAATCAGAGGGCGACCAGGAATCCAATTTTCCAGCATGTTTGCTGGAAGATGAATTGTGGTTACTCATCAGGTTGAACCCGGAGGCTATACCTACTGGTGACGTTAACATTATCCCTTCCTCGCTCCATCATAGATTCAAACATGTCAAAGAGTCGGTTCAAAAGGCAGCTATCCAGGTTATTAAAGAACCTTCCAGATCAATTTTGAAGCTACAGTATAAAGACATACCACGCAGTCTTGATATTTATTTTGACCCTGCATTTCCTTATTCCATTACCGGATGGGAAGAATCATTTCAAGGGGCCTTGGTTTCTAGTGGCTTGCGGAAAAAGGTTTGGCGGGGAGCTTATTGGAATGAAAATGGAACAGCTTCTGAACCCTTACGGAAAACCCTGGATCTGAATTTTTATTCCGGGAAATAATTCGGTTAAACGCGTTTCTTAAATCTTAAAATTCGGGCAACGCAACCTTTGGTCAATGCATCTTTCGTTTGATGCAATAAAAAAATTTCTATTTTGCCCCGCCTTAAGCCAAATTAGCAAGTTTTGAACCCTTTTGTCAAATCGTAGATTGATCTAAATCATTGATTTTCAAAGAAAAAGAACAATCTAAAAGCGCCTATGGCTCTTTTCAATCATTCCATTTCCTTGTTATGCAGCCTTATTCCAGAATCCTTTTACTCCTTATCTTTTTTGCCTTCCACTTTTCTTCCGGCATTCAGGCTCAGGATTGTTCCAAAGTCATCAAAGAAAACAAAAAAATATCAGGTATTCAAATTGCAAACACCTCCAACCTCAGTGTTGTAATCCGAGGCGGCTACACCTATTTTGTAGAGTTTTTCACCAATGAAAAAGGCATTTTTGCTCGATTTACCTCTCAAGGTGGTATTGAATTTAATCAAGATGATCAGGTTGTATTTGTGGATGCCTCCGGAAAGGAGCGGGCCTACAAGTTTACCGGCATGGATGAACTTATTGCCGGCGCCGTACCTACACACCGAAATAATTTGAAGTTGGATATTGCCGCCATTCAATGGCTGGCAGAATCCAATATAACTGGTATCAACTTTATCAACTTTGTTGACCGTCAGAAGTATAAATTTACTATTAACGCTGACCGTCAGGGCGAGTTTAAAAACCTTGTATCTTGCTTTAATTCAGTTTTGGATCGTATGGCGGTGGTAGACACCCCTGGTGCTTCAGTTTCCAAACCAGAACCGGCAGCTGCCGGCACTACCCCGGCAAAACCAGGAACCAAACCTGCGGCAGCAGGAGGCGCTGCATCAACTAATTCCGGAGGTGATGCAGAGGTTACAGCGCTCAAAGCGGATCTTGAAAAGACCAAAGAAAAAATCAGGGCGGACATTAAAGCAGAAAAGGATCGGGGGGATGCTATCAAAGCTCAACTCCAACAGGAAGTTGCGGCCGCCAGAGAGGCAGCAAATGCTAAAAAACTGGAATACTCCAATGAGGTACTGGAAGCCAGAAAAGCCAGTCTTCTTGAAATTGAAAAAGCGCGCGCGGAAGCTCAGGTTGCTATTTCACAAAGCAAAGCTAAGGCAGACTCGGCGGTAGTCAAGATAAACTCTAACGTTGAAGATGCACGTCGCCAGGCAGGTGAAGACATCCAAAAAGCAAGAATTGCATCTTCAGAAGAAGTCCAGAAAGCAAGGGAGGCTGCAGCAAAAGAAATCAGCGCTGTTAAACAAAAAATGGAGCAGGCTAAACTTCAATATGGTGATGAAATAGCGAGTGCACGAAACAACGCAGATGAAGAATTGAAGCGTATCCGGGAAGAGAATGCCAAAATGGTATCGGAGGCTCGGGAAATGGCCAAGCAGGAAACCGCCAAAACCTCAACCGATGTGGTTGAGAGCAAGCGTACTGCAGCAGACCAAATCCTAAAGGCACGTGAAGAAGCCGCTAATGAAATTTTGAAAACCCGTGAAAATACCGTTCTTGAAAAACAAAAATTGGCCAATGACCTGGCCGAAAGTCGCCGGAAAGTGGCCGAGGAGAAATCTTTGGTACAACAAAATTCAGCCAATGAGCTGGCCGACATTCGGGAAACAGTAGCCCGTCAAAAAGAAGAATCTGCAACCGAAGTAGCCGAATCTAAAAAGCGCGCCAGTGAAGAAATAGGAAGAATCCGGGAGGAAGTTGCCAAACTACAGCAAATAGCAAACGAAGAAAAGGCGGAAATAGCCAAGCAGGTAGTGGAAAGCAAGCAAAAGGCGTCACAAACGGTTCAACAAATTCAGGAAGAATCAACAAAGGCCATTTCAGAAGCTCAAGCCAGATCTAAAAATCAGCGCGACAGTATTGCATTAGAAGTTGCTGCTTCCAAAAAAAGAGCGGAAGAAGAAATTGCCCGAATCCAGGCTGAACTGGCGAAATCCATCGCTTTAGCCAAAGAACAACAAGCAAAAGTATTGGCGGAAAGTGCGGCTGAGGTTCAACGTGCCCGGGAGCGCAGCGCTCAGGAAGTTTCCAAAGCGCAGGAAGAGGCGCGAATCAGAGTGCAGGAGGCTAATGCCAAAGCGAGTGAAGCACAAAAACTATATGCCACGGAAGTTGCAGGCTCTAAACAAACGGCAGATGAGAAAATTAAACAAATTCAGGCTGAAGCTGCCGCTGCAGTAGCTGAAGCGCGGAAAAAACAACAAGAATCCAACTCAAACTCTGCCTCAGAAGTAGTCTCATCAAGGGAAAAAGCAGCAGCTGAAATTGCCGCTGCAAAAGAAAAAGCTGCCAACGAAATCGCTGCTGCCAGAGAGGCTGCCGTGAGGGCTCAACAGGAGTCTGCCAATGCAGTGGCTGAAGCTAAAAAGCAAAGCGCTCAAGCAGTACTTGCTGCCAAAACAGCTGAAGCAGACAGCGTTCGGATGGCACGCGAAAATAGCGCCTCCATCCGGCAAAAATTAGCCAGCGACGTTGCAGAAGCACGTCAAAAAGCTGCGACAGAAATATCTGAGGCCAATCAAAAGGGAGCAGAGGAGGTAAAGTTGGCACGTGAAGCAGCTGCCCGTGAAAAACAACTGGCTGCAGAATCTATTGGTAAAACCCGGGAAGAGGCTGCTCAGGCTGTTGCAACGGCACGCGAAAACAGCGCGAAAGAAGTGGCTACAGCCAAACAACAGGCCATTGAAACCGTTACGCTTGCACGTCAGGATGCCGAAAATAAAAAAGCGGCCTTAGCAAAAGAAGTAACAGATGCGCAGGATAGGGCCAGAAAAGAAGTGGTAGAAGCCCGTGAAAGAGCTGCCGGTGAAGTAGCCAATGCACGAAAAGAGTCAGAAGCCAAACGAGCACAATATGCAGCAGAAACTGCTGAAGCGCGTAAAAAAACCAGCGAAGAAATAGGCCTGGCGCAAAAAGAGGCTGCTGAAAATGTTCAGAAAGCCCGACAGGATGCTGCTGCCAATATCGCAACAACACGCGAAAATGAATCAAAATCAGTTACCGAAATTAAGGCACAAGCGGCCAAAGAGATAGAGGAAACCAAGGAGGAAAAAGCTCAAATCATCGGTGAAGAAACCCGGAAAGCTGAGGCCGCCCGTCAGCAACAACAAGCAGAACAATCAAAACTCGTTCAACTCCAGGAGGAGATAAAAAAAGCTGCTGAGGAACTTGCTAAGCTGAAGGAAGAGGCTGAGAAACTGAAGAAAAAGAATTGAGTTAACAAAGGATAGAATATAAAAAGCCTCTGCCATGCTTATAAAGCCAAGGCAGAGGCTTTTTTGTAGGTCATTTGCGAAAGTGGTTTGAGTGGAGGACCTTTATTTTAACCCAGAGGTGACCTGATCGATAATTCTCTCGAGAAACCCCTTGTCCTCGGTAATGATATCTACAGAGCCCAGCATTTGCTGTTCGAAAGTGATTTCTTTTTTAGAACTCGTCAACAACTTTCCGGACTTTGACATTTCCAGATGGTCAATCAAAATGGTGTATTCCCGGTTTTTGGGAACTACTGATTTTGAAGCAACCTTGCCAGATAAAGTTCCATATTCCTGGTATGGGTAATTATCCAGTTTGATCATTACTACTTGACCAACGTTCACTTTGCCACTTTTTTCCACCGGGAGCTGCATGCGCCCAACAATCTTATCCAAACTTTGAGGAACAATGGTCATGATGGCTTCTCCATTCCGTATATATTGTTGTACAACCAAGCCGTTCAACACCACTTTACCGGAGATCGGAGCACTAAGCACGTAATTCAAAGTCCATTTGTCTACATTACTTCTAAGTGCATTAAGACTGGCCATCAATCGTGTGTTGGTTGAGGTTGTTGTTTCCTCTTGCCCAAAACTGGCATTTTGAATGTTACTTTTCAGTCCGATTATCTCCCGATTTTTTGCCAAAACACTGTTTTCAAGCAAATCTCTTTCCCGTTCCATGCCGGCCAACTTCTGCCGTTCTTCTTCCAGTTTGGTTTCTGAAATCAGTCCCTGGTTAAACAGTTTTTTCTGCCGATCAAACAAATCTTCTCCAATTTTCAACTGTTCGTCAGCACGTTTAAGTGCCCGTTTATCAAAAAGGATACTTTGCTCCAATTGGGTGATCTGGTTTTGGATGGCGCCAATATTTGACCTTACAGAATTGCTTCTATTGGAACTGCCAAATTTAAGATCCTCCAGATCCCGAATAAAGACGGCATAATCTGTTTGTAACTCGCCTAATTGAAGACTGTCTGGATACTGCAAATCCTGGAACGCATCCGGAGGCAGTTTTAACCATTGGCCCACTAAAGTGTCCAAAAACATCACATCAAGGTAATCCGCTGTGTTTTGTAGAATGGCAAGTGGTTGTTTTTCACTTACTAAAGAAGTGTCTGGCACCAATAAATAGGCAACCCTCCCATCATTGCGCGCCACTACATCTACAGGAGGATCAGCAGTGGTAAGACTAAATTTGTCGCTGGAAACCACATCCGGATATCTAAGAAACCAGGCTACACCGAGAAGTATAGCAAAGCCTAGCAGCAAAAAAGTAGTGCCCCACTGAACCAGCCAACCCGGTGGAGTGCCCAGAATTTCCTGTACTTCCTCTGAGCGTAATTCTACAAAATTTCGTTCCTCAGCCATACTAATTCAGTCGCTTGATCCTGCCGTAAAGGATTGTTTCCAATAATTGCGCTACCACGGCGGGCTTTTGGTTGCGCCATATAATGTCGTTGTAAGCCTCTCCAAAAAACAGATATTGATCCAAATGTGCTGTATGTAACTCTTCCTCTACCTGCGGACGTATATTGACCAGCATCCCCCAGCCTTCCATCTCCGTTAGTGCTTCATTCCACTCAGCATAATAATCATCATCTATAGATGCATGAAAATTAAGTACGTTTTCACAAAAAAAGGCAAATCTGGAAACCCCTTCATCCATCAATGGATCAACCAAATTGCGTTTTAGAAACATGATATCATTATGAAGAGTATCGTTCCATTCTCCTATCAATTCGATGAGTGCATACCCTTCTTCATAATCCACAAACAATAGTTTTCCGTACAATGTAGTCGACCCAAATGAATCCCACTGCGGGTGCAGGTAAAAATTATACAACTTATTGGTAAACTCAAACTCATTGTACTCCCTGCCTGCAAACGGAGAACGGGGATCTTCCTCAGCGGCATAATATTCCCGCCACCTGAAATGAGGTTCAATATCGTGCATTTGAATGATTAATTCTTATTGACATATTTCAGGGACTAAAATCCTGAAGAAGTTCTTACGCAAAGTTCGTTCTTTTTTCATTTTGCCTCCCAGAATTTGGCTCAGGCATTGTTAAATGGAGGATAAAATTGCTCCAAAAGCAACCCAATTAACATACCCCGGTCTATTGTTGACAATTCAATGACAAAATGAGCGTTATTTCGCCATTCGAAAATTAAGCACTGTAAACTACTTATCATGCAAAGTCTCCGCCAAATCATTCTTCTTGTCTTGCTATTCGGTTTCCTTAGTGACGTCTCAGCCCAAAACCCTTCACGGGTAACCATAAAAGGGATTGTCATGGATACCACTGGAGAATTGACCAGTTTTGCAACCGTCATGTTGCTCAATCCCAAAGATTCCACCCTGATAAATTTCACCAGAAGTAGTGAAAAGGGCGAATTTGAGTTTAAAAACGTCAAAAACACTGCATATCTGCTCAAGATTTCTTTCGTAGGCCACCTTCCATTGCAAACCTACCTTCCACTTTCTAATTCGGAAGTTAATGATGTGGGAAAATTGGAAATCAAGCCCATTACTTCAGAATTATTGGAGGTAGTGGTCAAAGCAGCAAAGGCAACGCTCAGCATTCGGGGAGATACCATTGAATACGATGCCTCCTCCTTTAAAGTACCTCCTGGATCTACGGTTGAAGACTTATTACGCAGACTTCCAGGCATCGAAGTAGATGCTGACGGAAACATCAGAGCCCAGGGGCGAGATGTAAAGCGGGTATACGTAGACGGTAAAACATTTTTTGGTGATGACCCCAAATCTGCAACCAAAAACCTGGGTGCAGAAACCATTTCCAAAATCCAGGTGTATAACGAATCATCAGAACAGGCAAGGCTAACCGGAGTTGAAGATGGAAAGAGGGAAAAAGCAATGAACCTGGAGCTAAAAGATGAATTTAAAAAAGGCTCTTTTGGTAAATTAACAGCAGCTATTGGAACTGAAGATACCTGGGCAGGCAGAGGAAGCTTTAACCGATTCAACCAAAAAGAACAACTATCCTTTATCGGCTTTGCCAACAACATTAATCAAACAGGCGTCAACTGGGAGGATTATGGAGAGTTTAAAGGGCAGAATTCTTTTGGCGATAACGATAACGGCGATTTCGGATTTGGTGGCGGCCGCAGGTTTTTTTATTTTGATGGAGGTGGAAGCGATTCTCCTTTCAACAACTTTGACGGACGTGGTTTTACGACAAACTATGGTGCAGGAACGAATTACAACTACTTTCACAAGAAGGTGAAATTCAATGCCAGCTACTTTTACAAAGAAACCAGCCTGGATTTAGATCAGTATACCGCTCGGCAAACCTTCTTGCCTGACACCTCCTTTTTCAACACAGACACACTGGGCAAAAACGAGTTTAGAGGTAGCCATAGCCTTTCATCAAGGCTTACTTACGATATTGACTCCAGCGATTTGCTGGTTTTTAAACTGGAAGGCAGGCTCAGTAATGCTAATGGGCAAACACTTCAAAATCAATTGTTTTCCAATGAACTTGGCAGTCCAACAAGCAACCTGGGCATTAATAACAGTAATGCTTTAGAAGCAAGGCGTGTTTCAGGCACGGGAATTTACCGGCACCGCTTTGAGAAAAAAGGCAGATCATTTGCATTAAGCGGCGGTTACAACGACAGTACCAACGATGGGTCGGAAAATCTTTCTTCAGAAAATAAATTTCTGCAATCCGGCAGTAAAACCCAAATAAGGCAATTCAACTCCAACTTCGCACATACCCGGCAGTTTAAATCCAGTGCCTTGTTTACAGAGCCACTTTCCAAAAAGTGGTATCTGGAGGCCTTTTTGAACGCCAGTCAAACAGATAACGAAGTAAATCGACCTACCGGCGACCCAGAAAACAACAACCAACGGATTGACAGCCTCAGTATTTATTACGATCAACAGGTTCAATACGGTCGAGCCGGTTCAAGCATCAGATACTCGCATGAAGGACTCAATGCTACGGTTGGTCTTGCCGCTCAGCACCTTCAATTGAGCGGGGCTTATTCCGTGGCGAAGGGATTGCCGTTGCTGTCTCCTCCGTTAAAGCAACAATATTTTAACCTGACCCCCAATGTTGAGTTAGAATATCAATTACCCAAAGACATGTGGTTGAGTACCAATTATAGTTATGCCATATCTGAGCCACAGTTCAGTGACCTTCAACCTGTACCCATTGTTACCAATCCGGCGTTCAGGACCCTCGGCAACCCAGACCTTCAACCCCAGCGTTCCCATTCACTTGGCGCCAATTTTAACTATTGGAATGCTAATAATATGGCAAGTTATGGGCTTGGCGCTGACTTTGACCTGTACGATAGCCAGATCGTTTATAACCAAACCATTGAATTTATAGACAGCCTCGGAGCGCGTACCACTTCCCGGCCGGAAAATGTATCTGGAGGCAGAAACTTCAGTACCTATATTTGGTCAAACATTCCAATCATCAAGACCAAATTATCCGTCAATTTTAATCCCAGCATTGGTTTTAACCGGTCGCCTTCCTTCATCAACGGTGTTGAGAATGAAACCTCCAGCCAGAACTACAACTTTCGCATCGGATTTAACATCACTCCAAGTTCCAAACTGATTGCCGGATTAAGCGGGAATATGCGTTTTAACAACATTGAATATTCCATCCAAAGTGAACAAAACCAAAAAATCAGAGGTTACGGAACAGATGCATCTATTAAGTGGCAAGTATTCAACAAAGTATTCTTCGAAAGCAATTTCAACTATAATATTTACCGGAACGAACGTTTTGCCTTTGAACAAAATATTGGCATCTGGAATGCATCTGTGCGGCAACTATTTGGCAAAAGCAATAAAGTTGAGGTTCGCCTGGCTGCATTCGACTTACTCAACCAACGGTTGAATGTGCAACAAAACGCCAGCCAGAACTACGTTATTAACTCCATCGCCCCAACATTGGCCAGGTACTTTATGTTAAGTGTGAGTTACAATGTACGTGGATACGAAAACAAACTCAAAAAGAACGATTGGTGGTAAAGTGCTGGTTAAGAAAACAATTTTTAACATGACTTGCCGTTCGTTATATTTCAACCAAAATAGCCTTATGCTTTTGAGAATCATTGCAGTGCTCTTGTATTTTTCAGCAAGTTTTTCCTTGTATGCCCAAAAATCACCGAAGCCTGTGCCCTCAGGGCCATTAAGCCCCCAGGCATTGGAGCAGCTACAAGGTATTGAAGACACGCTGGGAGTGCTAGGTTACGCCATTGTAAATGATTCCATTGAGGCTGAGCGGTTTGCCGCCTGTAAGGTTTTTATTACAACCCTGGTTAGAGCCTTAAAGACAGAAAACTCATTCCAATACCCGTTTGAGCAAATTAAAACAGTTTCCATTCTGACTCCACCAGACAGCAGTTTCCGGATTTTCACCTGGCAATTATTTGTCAATGACTCCACCTATCGGTATTATGGAGCTATCCAAATGAATGAGCGACAATTAAAATTGTTTCCATTAATTGACCGAAGTTTTGAAGTAAAAGCATTTCCAAGCACTGAAGTTTTGTCGGCTGATAAATGGTATGGAGCATTGTATTACAACATCCGGCAATTTGACACCAGAAAGGGAAGAAAATATTTGCTAATCGGATTTGATGCTTTTGAATTCTTTGAGAAACGGAAGGTCATTGATGTAATCAGCTTCAATAAAGAAGGAACACCCAGTTTTGGAGACCCCGTATTTGATCATGGAAAGGATGCGCCTGCCCGCAATCGTATTTATGTGCAATATTCAGCTGATGCCAAAGTGCGGTTAAACTGGGATGAACAATATCAAATGATCATAATGGATCATTTGATACCCTGGGAAAGCCCATATGGCAAGGGTACTACCGCGGTGCCGGATGGCAGTTATGATGCCTACCGTCTGGATAAGGGTAAGTGGGTTTATGTAGACAAAGTGTTTGACGACAAGCAAAAAGACGTGCCTTTTCCTGACCCAATTCTGGAAACAAGAAAGGAAAAGGATATTATGGGACAAAAGAAGAATATTTGGGGTCTGGAGCGTAGAAATAAAAAACAATGAGCCGTTTTGGTTTGGGATCAAAACGGCTCATAGCTGTGATTGCGTTAGATTTACCTATTTAAAAATAACGTTTTTGAATTTCGCCCGATGTATGCCTGCGCCATATCCGCCGGCGCCCGTTACTTCTGCCAGGGCCGGAGAAGATCTTCTTTCCAGATAAATTTTACCCGGACCGGCACCAACTTTCCCCATTTTATCTGCAGGAACGATGAGAGCAGTAGCACCTGTTTCTATAGTGATGGCTGCCTGAGCATCTCCCTCGTTTTCTCCGTTGATCCATACCCCCACCACTTCATCCGTTCCAAGGGCAGCACCCGTCCAGGGTATGGAAAATGCCACATTCCGGGCAACTGAATCTGGAACTGCACCAAAATCAATGGAATTTATGAAAATGGTATTCTCAAACGACTTTCCTTCCGTATCCTCCCAACGAAACATTCCGGAGGTTTTCAAGCCCGGATACTTCTTTTCATAAAAGGCCAGTACCTTGTTAAATGCCAGTTTGTCGCCATCAAAAGACACCTCACTTGGAGCAGCCAGTTCCAGTTGAGTGCCGGTGATGCTGCCAAACCTGAACCATGCTCTTGCATAAGTAATGTCCTCATTTGCATTGTAGAACAACTCATAATGGGTAAAAATCCTGTCCTGGTTTACATCTGCAGAGGACTCTCTTTGGCAGGACGTGATTGCCAGAATAATCGGCAATGAAAGAACGAAAAGGGTGTACCGCATAATAGAATGTTATTTTGTTTGTTGTAAAACGGTCAAATAACATGCATGTTACACCAATATGCTATAAGAAACTGTTAAAAAGTTAGTTGAACGGTAGCCATCCAATGCCTGCCTGCCTGCGGAAAAAATCCGGCAAGATGATACTTATCCCCCTGCTCTAATCTTGCGTATGGGTTATCAGGGCGCGGATCATAACCAGATGAAGCAAAGCGATATGACCAACCGTTTGACTCATATTGGTGATCCAGGAAGTTATTCACAGAAAAAATAACGGCCAGTTTTTCACCAATAAATTGATCCAAATTCCAATTCAGACGAATGTCATTCACCAAATATTCCGGCAATGAGGTGGCTACATTGGAGGTATTATCCAAATACTGACGGGAAACATATTTACTGATCAGGGTACTTGACAGGCTACTCCCCTTCCCTACCGGGTTATGTTTATGCCACCAGGTCCAATTAGCCTCAGCCCTGCATACCACAGCAGGAGAAAAAGCCAAATCTGTATTTCTGTGCGTGATTAATGATTGTGTTCCAAGATCCCAGTTATCTACATATTCTCTGAACTCTTTGACTTTATTCTGGCTAAATGAAGCACTTGCGGCCCATGCCAGACGTGTACCTAATTGCCCTTCGGCTTCTAGCTCCAAGCCAATACGCCGGCTATCCGGAACATTCGTTCGAATAAAGGCGCCTACATCATTGATCTGTCCGTTTAACACCAACTGGTCTTTGTACTGCATCCAATACAGGTTGGCAGCAAGTTTCAGGCGTTCCTCTGCATGTCTAACCCCAAGCTCTACATTTACCATTTGCTCAGGTTTGGGCCGGCTTTGGGGTGAACTTTGAGTAAAATCATCCCGGTTTGGCTCTCTGTGTCCAACACCTGCAAAAATGTAGCTCTGCCAGGCAGGGCTAAAATGATAGGTAGCACCAACTTTCGGATTGAAAAATCGGAGTTTTACCGTTTGATCTACCTGGCTCAATTCGTTGTTAAATCCCAAAAAGGTGTAATCAATGTTTCGCATTTGAAGGTCTGCAAGCAACTGCAAGGCATCTGTGGGTGCTGTTTCCAGTTTGACATATAGGTTTGCGTCTTGCTTGACCGCATCATTTTCATAGTAACGATAATCATTTTGCACACCGGTAAATTGTTCAGACCAAATAACCTCCCCGAAATGTGCTCCCTGATACTGGTTCCATCCGCCACCTAGTAGCACAGAGGTTTTCCATGTGCTTTTCGGAATCCAGCGAAGCGCAAATGTGCTTCCGTAAAAATGGTTATCCAGCCATCTGCGACGAATCAGGTCGGAACTGGAATTAATGGAATCACCAATAAGACCATAATCCGACAACTGCTGATCTGCCTTGTATTGTTCAAAATACCCGAAGCCCCGGGTATAATGCCCATTTAATTGAACCGACCAGTTGGAGGCTAATTGTCGTTTAAAGTGCACTAGAAAGTGCCTTTGAGTATAGTGATCTATTTCATCCGGGTGTGGAGAACCTGTTCTTTCTGAACCAGTTGAGTTATAGGTTCTTAAAGAGGGTTGGTCAACATATTGCGCAGGCAAACCATTCCAGGCCTGATACGTTTTTTCACGGCCGGAAAGCAGATGGAACTGGATTGACTGTTTTTCGTTGATGTATGATCCTGTCAGGTGAATAGCATTTAAATCAGCAGTGGCACGATCAACATACCCATCTGAATACATATTTGAAATTCTGGCAGAAAAAGCCAATCCACTGCGTAGCAATCCGGTACCCAGATGAATACTGTTTTTGCGTGTACCAAATGCCCCCAGGGTATTGGAAAGTCTTGCGAAGCGTTCGCTTTCTATTTTAGACAAATCCAGATTGACCGTTGCTCCAAATGCTCCAGCGCCATTTGTACTGCTTCCTACACCACGCTGTACCTGAATTTCAGATACGCTGCTAACCAGATCCGGCATATTAACCCAAAATACCCCCTGACTTTCTGCATCGTTGACAGGAATTCCATTCAGCGTGATATTTACGCGGGTAGGATCGCTTCCTCTGATCCGCAAACCAGAGTAGCCAGTGCCAGTCCCGGCATCCGAGGTTTCTACCAATGAAGGTACTGCCGACAGAAGGAATGGAATATCCTGAGCATGATATTGCTTGCTCAGTTGGTCCCGGGAATAATTGGAATGAGATACCGGACTATTGGAAGAAACTTGGGTGGCCTGAATCACCACCTCTTTTAAAGCAGCTCCTTGTTGAAGGGAATCCGGTTTAAGATTTTGCCCAAACAGTACGATGGAAGTAATTAAAACAAGGCCTAGCGCAGCGAAAGAACGAATGACAATCGTCATTGTAAAAAACAATTAAGTGAAACATCTACCTGTCGAAGGGGCTTCGACAGGTGTAGTGATGTCACTACCCCGTATCAATTCCTTACCCAAAATTACTTGGGCAAGTTCGATGGGTGTAATCTCAGTCCGCCAAAGAGCGAACACCCCAATGATTGGGCGCAAAGATACGTACTATAAGTCATCTC
>JBIKUE010000210.1:0-5353 GCA_044347755.1 Saprospiraceae bacterium | reverse complement strand
CTTCTAATATCTGATACTCCAGAAATAGGGTTGTTCCTCTTTGATAGCGTCCTGAATTATTTTGTTGAGTGCCTTTTGGTATTCCTGTTCCGTGCTTTTTTTCCCTTTGATTTTCTTGGGTAAATCCAATTCCGTGGTAAGCTTCCTGGATTCAATCCTGTTGGCTGTAATCACCATAGCGCCATTATTTACATCCATTTCCAGAATCAGGCCAGGTAATCCACAAAGTCGTTCAGGACCACCACTATGTGGGATATCAAGCGCAAACCAAGCAATGATTTTTTGTTGCTTAACAGTATCTTCCCAACTGGCGTTCATACATAAGTGCCCGGCAACTTCTTTCATGTCATTCAGAATTTTCCAATCCTGGCAGCGTATGGAATCCTGGATCTGATAGACTTTCCCTTCAAGCGTAATGGCATCATGATAAGTTCCCTGTTCAAAATTGCGTCTGATCCAAAAGGTCTCTTTTCGCCAGGAATAACCCTGATCGTCCGCATTTACTTTTTCATCTGATTCCACATAATGCGTTTGGTTGGGGGAAAAGTGCATCAAAGCATATGAGCTCCATTCCGAGTCATTGCTGTACATATAATTGGCTCTTTCCTTGCGTTGTTTGCTCAGATAAGTCAGCGCATTAAGTTTTTTAGTCCAATTATGGGTAACCAAATAACGGATAGTTCCTTCCTGGACGGGACCAGGGGCAGGCGTTTCCTGTGCTTGTGCAGTGAACACAACTGCACACATCAAAAAGATCAGTGAACGTAGTTTTGGTGAAATCATGAATGAAGATGGGTTAATCTATGGTAAACGTGGAGATAACGTCAATTATTGGTTTTAGATTTTATTGGGGCAAGAATTGATTATTTTTGCGCCATGAATCGCACCGAACTTGTTGCAGAAATTTTTCGCAAAAAATCATTTTTATGCGTTGGCCTTGATACCGAATGGTCTAAAATCCCTGCTCATTTGTTGACGGCCGAAGATCCGGTTTTTGAATTTAATCGTCAGATTATTGATGCTACCAGAGACTATTGTGTGGCATACAAGCCCAATCTGGCGTTTTATGAAGCGCTTGGTCCAAGTGGCTGGGTTTCGTTTGCTAAAACCATCGAATATATTGGCCATCAACACTTTATCATTGCGGATGCAAAACGCGGTGATATCGGCAACACCAGCCGGATGTACGCTGAAGCTTTTTTCCAGCGTATGGATTGCGATGCTGTTACGGTTGCCCCTTATATGGGGGAGGATAGCGTTGCACCGTTCCTGGGTTTCCCGGGCAAATGGGCCATCGTTTTAGTTCATACCTCCAACCAGGGCAGCCAGGATTTCCAGCGTGAATGGCTGGAAGACTCCAGGATGCCCTTATGGGAGAATGTTCTGGTCAAAACCCAGGAATGGGGAACTCCTGAAAACCTGATGTTCGTTGTTGGCGCTACCCATCCTGAATCATTTATCCGTGTCCGTGAGTTGGCTCCTGATCACTTTTTGTTGGTTCCCGGTGTTGGAGCGCAAGGTGGCGACCTTGCCAGCATCTGTGAACACGGCATGAACCGTGATTGTGGTTTGTTAATCAATGCCTCCAGAAGTATTATATACGCCTCTAACGGCACTGATTTTGCGTTAAAGGCAAGTGCTGAGGCAAAAAGGTTGCAATCAGAAATGGAAATATTGCTGAAGAACCTTCCTCATGCAGCATGAGCAATACATGCGGAGATGCCTGGAACTTGCCAGGCTTGGCTCTGGCTACGTTTCTCCCAATCCCATGGTTGGTGCGGTACTGGTGTGGAAAAACCGCATCATAGGCGAAGGCTGGCACCAACGATGGGGAGGAGCACATGCAGAAGTCAACTGCCTGAATAACGTATTACCTGCGTACCGCTCCCGCATTTCTGAAGCTACACTATATTGTAACCTGGAACCTTGTGCCCACCAGGGCAAAACACCTCCTTGTGCAGATCTTATCATCCGATCTGGTATTCCCAGCGTAGTAATCGCTAATACAGATCCCAATCCGCTAGTGGCGGGTAAAGGCATTCAAAGAATGAAAGAGGCTGGAATCAAGGTAGAGACAGGCATTCTTGAACAGGAGGGAGGGTGGCTAAATCGGAGTTTTTTCACCTGGATTAAAGAAAATCGCCCTTTCATCATCCTTAAATGGGCGCAAAGTGCAGATGGCTTTATAGGAAGACCACAACAAAGATTGGCTATTTCAGGTCCACTGACACAACGCCTGGTACATAGATGGCGTGCAGCAAGTGACGCCATCATGGTAGGCGCTACTACGGCACTGGTGGACAACCCTCGGCTGGATAATCGTTTTTATCCTGGCAAGTCGACAACCAGAATTGTGCTGGATGCTCAGAGTCGGCTTCCAGACCATTTTCATTTACTCGACGATAGTCAGGAAACATGGATAATCGGCCGTACAAAACCATTTAATGGAAAGCAAACCAGGTGTATTCCATCCAAAGCCCCAATGTCCATAAGCTGGCTGCTTGAAGAACTACGCTTACACAATAAAGCGATACTGTTGGTTGAAGGTGGCGCCAACCTGCTAAATCAATTTATACAGTTACATTTTTGGGATGAGATTCGGGTAATCGAGAATCAGCAAAAATTACAGGATGGAATACCAGCACCAACTTTGCCTGATACGGTCTTTTTGCAAGAATCGTATTTTTTGGACAAGGACGCGGTTCGTATTTTTGCCTCCAAGCACTCATTTGTATGACACAGATTACAAAATTAGGTTTACACCTTCCCACCGACCCTCGTTGGGTAAATTTAGCTGAAATCTCTCTTGAAGAAATCCTGACGGATCATGCTTATTGCGAACAAAAAGCAGCAACGTCCTGTATTTCGTTGATTCAGGCATATCCTGAACGGATCGAGTTAGTGGAAGAGGTAGCGCCGGTGGTTACTGAAGAATGGGGGCATTTCCGTATGGTTCTGGCAGAGTTGAAAAAACGAGGACTAAACCTGGGAAGGCAACGGAAAGATGAATACGTCAATCAATTACTAAGCTTCCAGCGGAAGGGCTTGATACGAGAAGAGGCGCTGTTGGATAAGTTATTGATTTGCGCCATGATAGAAGCCCGCAGTTGCGAACGGTTCAGATTACTATCCTTGTATTGTTCAGAGGAGGATTTGCGAGGGTGGTACCATAAATTCATGGTTTCGGAAGCAGGCCATTACAGAATGTTCCTGGATCTGGCGGAATTGTATTTTGGCAAAGAAAAGACGCTCCAGCGCTGGAAAGATTGCCTGGCCTTTGAGGCTGCTATCATGAAAACTTTACATCCACGTGGAGACAGAATGCACTAGATCTACCAGCCTTTGATCTTATTAATCTTGCCCTGTTCTCCAAAATGTTCCTTTGATGCTTTGTTGTATGCAATAGCAGCCTCTTCAGCAGTATCAAACATACCTATGTGTTTGGCCTTTCCATCAATGGAAATGACTGCACGAAATTTCCTGTGTTCACGATAAACGCCTGTGTAGCCGGTATTGCTACTGGTTTTTCTCATCCTGCTTGCAGTTGACCTGGATCTGTATGCAATATTTTCCAGCCGGCAATCCAGTTTGTCACCATTTTTTGAACCAACTAATCTTTGAGAACTGTTTTTATTGGCAGCTAAAAATTTTTCGGCAATTAGTTTGTGGAGATAGATGGTTTCTGTCTTAAAACCACCTTCTGCCTTTTTCCACGTTTTTTGAAAAACGGCACATCCACTTGAATGTACCCGTAGATTGTTTAACAGATCAATTTGGGTCAGATAAGGATCGTTGCTTATCCACTCGTACACCTGATCATCGATCAAAACGCTGGCATCAGCGTTTTTAAGTTTGATTTTGTAAATCACGAAAAAGACTGTTTTTACTGTTTAGGTCTGACCTGGGGCAACGAAATGAAAATAATTTTGAGCTAGAAAAATCCTGATCGTACACAACTTTTCTACCCGAAGGTAGCGCCGTTTTTTTGTGGGTCAACAAATTCAGGTCCAAATTTCTGCACTTGTTATTTCTTAAAAAAAGTGTTTTGTAAACTTTTTTTTTATAACATCATACATACGGTAAATTTTTTACTTCAGCTAGTCGATTCAACAAAACATTTGCACAAATCATTAATTTTAGGTTATCTTTTCAACTGGAATGGTCAGTTACGATCAACCATTTTTCCTTTATTTTTTTCATCTTGTTGCAACCTAATTTGTTTGTGCCTCAATATTAAAAGAAGTCTTGCGTTCTTTGAGCCTAATTTTTCAAGCAAACATTTATGAAAGGAATTCAATGGGCGTTGATCTGTGCTTTATTTTTGAGCCTTGGCATTTCCAAAGTCCACGCACAGCAGAAAGTTGTCAATGCTACGGTTTTACTAAGTCAGAAAACAGCTCCGGATAACCAACAACTGATACGAGCACTCAAGAGTCAATGGAAGGTGCAAGTTGACTCCCTGGTAATTTCAGATAAAACACTGGTTTTCAACTCCTTTGGTGGTTGCACTGTAATGGTTGCATATTTAGACTATCCGGCACCAACGGATGAAACTGGAGCAGCAGCCAAGCTTTCGTGGATTTGGCGAAATGGAATGGATATCGCATTACGGCATCAGGCACAAGTGGTTATTTCAGTGATTGGTCCGGCCAGTAAAACGATGGATTTATACAAAATCATGACCCAAACTACCGCAGCTGTTTTAGAAGTTACGAAGGCCCCAGCTGTATTTCAGAATGCGCAATACCTGTTACATGACGCCGGATACTTCACCACTGCCGCACAAAATATGGTGACCAATCAGTCGTTGCCTATATATTGCTGGGTTTACTTTGGCAGACCTGGGGAGGGTAATGGTTTCACATTCGGATTAACCGAATTTGATCTGCCTGAAATGGAAATTCAGGGGTCCGCCTATAGTGAATCTGAAGTACATGCTACCCTTGTGGAGGCAACTTTGACGGTTCTGAAATTTAACACTAAACTATCAGATGGGCAAACATTTGTTACCGAAGAAGGAACAAACCTGTTAGTAAAATTTGGGAAAAGTGCATTTGTACCTGATGGACAAACGGTCATTCAACTGGAATATTAAACATTTTACACCATGAGAGTCATTGGCTACATTGAGCATCCTGTTTTTAAGATTTCAATCTTTAAAAACGATGGAAGAACCTCTGTTAAATTCGAAAATGAACAATACGAACAAACCTTTAAACTAGGTCAGGACGAACGCTTTGCAACCATTGAAGGCATACAAAAATGGGCTGATCCTATATTGATTGAAAGTGTTGCCGACGGATTTCGGCAAATGCATTCCGCCAAGCTAAAAGCCCGGGAAAGAGCGTTCCCA
>JBIKUE010000173.1:0-8306 GCA_044347755.1 Saprospiraceae bacterium | reverse complement strand
ATGGCAGCAAATGCATCCTGTTTGCCTGAAATTGCCGGAGATGCAGCCCTTCTGGTGGATCCGCTATCTGTTGAACAAATGGCTGATGGACTGGAAAGACTTTCAAAAGATATCGAGCTAACCCAGGATTTAATAGCAAAAGGTAGAGCGCAACGAAAATTGTTCTCCTGGGATCAAGCGGCAGCCGAGGTTTTCAAAGTCATCACTGAGGTAAAAAAGCCCTAAGCCCCGTCCCTTAGGGCGGGGAAAATTTAGCACCCCTTCCCAAATTGAACATGTATAGCCATTTAAACCCAAAATTTATCTAACCACAAAAGGCACAAAGAATAAAACTCTTTGTGCCCTTTGTGACTTTGTGGTTCGTTTATTGGTACAAGAGGCTTATTGCTTGATCAAGGCGAAGTTCAGACCTACAATAAATCGTGCCGGGGAATCGCTGAATTGATACTGATTGCCAAAAAAGTTCATGTGATCTCCCAACTTGTTAAAGTTACCTTCATAGCGAAAATCAAGGGATACGCGTTTGAATCCGATATTCAGACCGCCCTGCCAACCCCAGGTCATTTGTTTAAACCGGGCTTCGTAACCATCAATATCCGTTAATTCTGAGGTTGAATTCAGAAAATAGTGACCTACCGGACCGGCCTGTAAACGAACCGGCCCCAGCTTGGCGCCGAAAAGTACCGGGATATCCAAAAACTGATATTTTTCGTTTTTAATAACCTCACCCACACTGGATGTTCCTACCACATAATCTGTACGGTTTGAGTTGAACAAAACCTCCGGCTGAACAAACAAACGCTTACCGAAACGCAGGTAACCACCAAACTGGGTGCCAAACTGACGGCCATCCAATCCCAGATTAAAACCATTGTCGCCATTCCCAATAATGATATCATCCGGCTGGTTAAGTTGGGTGTTCATACCTGCTTTCAAACCCATAGAAAAAAACTGGGCTTGAACAGAGGAAGCAGCAAAAAGACAAACTAGGACAAAAAAGAAGTGTTTCATAACGGGTTGCTTAAATTGGTTGTGTTGTTTGCCAGTATAACGGGCTTACCTGCCACTTCTTATCCAAGGCTTTCGAAAACCGGGGAGATTAACCCTTTGGTAACGATTCACTTAACGGTATTATAGCATTTCAGGTGGAATCCATGGAAATGCACACCCGGTAAGTGCATTTTGCGCTACCTTTGTCCCGCTGTATGGATATTCAAAGTGCTGTTTTCGTAACCAGTTACCCCAAAGAAAGTGCCTGCCCAAAAGGCGGTCCGCCTGAATTTGCCTTCATTGGAAGGTCTAACGTGGGCAAATCATCGCTGATCAACATGCTCACCGGAAAGAAAGGACTTGCCAAAGTATCGGCTACTCCCGGCAAAACACGGCTTCTTAATTTCTTTCTGATCAATCAAAAATGGCATCTGGTTGATTTACCTGGCTATGGTTATGCCAGGGTTTCGAAATCGGAACGCAGAGCGCTTGAAAACCTGATCACTGGCTATTTTGAACGCCGTGCTGAGCTTTTTTGCGCCTTTGTACTCATTGATTCCAATATTCCACCCACAAAAATTGATCTGGATTTTGTCAACCATTTGGGCGAGCTTCAGGTACCTTTCGTCTTAGTATTTACCAAGGCTGATAAAGCAGGTCATAAACTTGCAGAAGAAAATGTTACGGCATTTATGCAGAAACTTTCCGAAACCTGGGAAACTTTACCCCATTACTTTGTCACCTCTTCCGAAAGAAGAACCGGCAGGGAAGACCTTCTGAATTACATTGAATTAGCCCTGAAAGCCTGAAAATACGGATATTAGTTAATCCGCATTCCCTACCATAACTTGAGCAAAGAAGTAAAAATATACCCTCGCATCATTGAGCGCATAGAAGACTGGCCGATCTACCGGCTAAGTAAAGACCGCGCAGAATTCGTACGTGAAATTGATGATGCCACTTTCCAGCGCCTTCATAACAAGCACCGGAAAGACCTCTCCGATGTTTTGTCCAAAACCATTTATCAGGAAAGAATCCGCATTAAGGAAGACCCCTGGAAAGTTGATCCACCGAATGATCGATCCTTTTGGAATCGTATCAGCAAACGACTGATCAAAAAAAGCCTGGACCGTGATGACGCAGAGGCCAGGGCAGAGAACGAACAAATACTACGAAAGATCATCCACCGTTATTCAGAAGAGATTGTTGGAACCTTCCAAATCAGCACTTTTCGATTTGCCCAGCGATTTCTGACGGCCTTTTTCAATCGTATTTTCAATGCTGTGGTTGGTCGCAGCATCCGGGCCATGTTTCGTGGCAAAAGGAACTTGTTTGAACGACTCAACGTGGTTGGTGATGTTGAAACAGTTCGCGCGTTATTTAAACATGGTACTGTAGTGGTAGTGCCCACACACAACAGTAATCTGGATTCTATATTGGTGGGATATGCCATGGACCAGATTATGGGCCTCCCCTCCTTCAGCTATGGTGCCGGCTTGAACCTGTACAATTTTGGCCCTGCTGCCTATTATATGAACCGATTAGGAGCATACCGTGTAGACCGGCGCAAGAAAAACACCGTCTATCTGGAAACCCTGAAAACAATGAGTCGGTTGAGTATTCAGCGCGGGGTGAACAGCCTGTTTTTCCCTGGCGGCACCCGGAGTCGTAGTGGCGAAATCGAAACGGATCTGAAAATGGGCTTGCTGGGTACTGCCGTAGAAGCACAGCGGGCCATGGTGATGAATCCTGTACAGAATAATCGGCCGAAAGTATTCATTGTTCCCATCGTAATCTGTTACAACTTTGTGCTGGAAGCACCTTTCCTGATTGAACAGCACTTGCGTTATACCGGAAAGGAAAACTACCTGCGCCTGCGGGATGAAGGGAAAAGTGTTCGCAGTTGGCTCCGGTTTATCTGGCGCTTTTTCAGCACTACCAGCGATTTCACGCTTAGTGTTGGTCGCCCTATGGATGTATTGGGTAATTTTGTAGATGCTGAAGGCCGGAGTTTTGATCAATATGGAAATGAGCTGGATATCCGCGAATACTTCCTGTCCAAGGGTGTTATCAACGAAGACCGACAGCGCGAGGAAGAATACACCAAGCTTTTGGCGGAACGGGTGGCCTCCAGATACCTTGTTGAAAATGTGGTTTTAAGTAGTCATTTGATTGCACATGCCGTTTTTGAAATGCTATCACATCTGAATCCAAAACTGGATCTGTTTGGCATTTTAAGGCTCCCTCATGATGACTATTTATTCCCATTCCGGGCTGTTGAAGAAGTTGTTGAACAAATGCAGATCAGGTTATTGGAATGGGAAAAGGCTGGCCAAATCAAGCTGGCGCCAGAGTTGCACAGCACACCGGCAGAGATTGTGCGCGATGGAGTAAAAAACCTGGGCATCTACCACACGGAAAAGCCGCTTCAGTTTACCAAGGATGGCGACATTGTATCATCAGACTTCCGGGTGTTGTATTTTTATCACAACCGCCTGAGCAAATATCATTTAGACAAAGCCGTACATTGGAAAGCAGAAGAAATTGAAGTCCTCAAAGTGGAAGATTAACGCTTATCCGGGATTGCCTACCTTTGCCTTAAATAATTGAACAAAGCCTACCAAAATATGCAGTACGAAAACGTACAAATTGCCATAGAACATGGAATTGCCACGCTGGTCATCAGTCGTGAAAAAGCCCTCAATGCCCTCAACCGCCAAACACTTGCGGAGCTGGAACACTTTTTCGGTGAATATGGCCCCAATATTGAGCATTTGAAAGGGGTTATCATTACCGGCGCCGGAGAAAAAGCATTTGTCGCAGGCGCTGACATCACCGAATTCAGCGGCCTGAGCGCTACGGAGGGGCAGGCATTGGCACAACGTGGTCAGGATATTTTTTTCCTGATCGAACGGTTCCACCGTCCGGTCATCGCTGCAGTAAACGGGTTTGCCCTGGGCGGCGGCTGTGAACTGGCCATGGCCTGTCATCTCAGAATCGCAACGGAAAAAGCGAGATTCGGACAACCTGAAGTTAACCTGGGACTCATCCCTGGCTACGGAGGCACACAACGCTTGATTCAATACATCGGAAAAACCAAAGCTATGGAGCTTTTGTTGACCGCCGATATGATTGGTGCAGAGGATGCCCTTCGCCTGGGCCTGGTCAACTATGTTGTGCCGGCTGGCGAAGAAATTGCAAAAGCCAAAGAAATACTCGAAAAAATTGCCACGAAAGCTCCACTTGCGGTCAGCAAAATTATTGAAACAGTCAATACCTATTTTGAAGATGGTGAAGATGGCTTCGAATTTGAGGTCAATGCTTTTGGTCAATGTTGCGGAACGGAGGATTTCATTGAAGGCGCTACGGCTTTTGTAGAAAAACGCAAGGCAAATTTTACCGGTAAATAGCCCCGCAGTACCGTTCCATAAGAATAGACCCTCATTTTGGCGGTTTCTTTTGTCGGATACCTTACAATTCAAAAAGTCGGCATAATTTTGCAGGAGAATAAGAGCACCCAAGAAACTTCATTCATCGATTAGGATTTCCTGCTCAATACTTTTCCTTTTTAATCCGCCCACTTTTAAAGTATGGCAAAACCGGCAGATTCGCTTTCGGGCGAGCCGCCGGTTTTTGTTTTTTACACCTGCCCCAAACCAATTCCCCCTGTATGCAATTCGAAGAACTCAATCTCAATACCCCGTTGCTTAATGCCCTTTCAGACCTTGGGTTAAAAGAACCCACGCTGATCCAGCAAAAAGCATTTTCCGTGATCATGTCTGGGCGTGACGTTGTGGGTATTGCCCAAACCGGAACCGGTAAAACCTATGCCTATCTGCTGCCCTTGCTGCGGCAATACACCTTTTCCAAGCAGAAAGAACCACGCATATTAATTCTCGTCCCTACTCGGGAACTGGTGGTGCAATTAGTGGAAGAGGTTAAAAAGCTGTCCACTTACCTGGGTATCCGGATCAATGGAGTGTATGGAGGTACCAATATCAATACGCAGGTGTTGATGGTATCAGAAGGTCTGGATCTTTTGGTTGCTACACCTGGCAGATTACTGGATCTGGCGTTAACCGGCTACCTGAATCTGAAGTCGATCAGGCATTTGGTGATCGATGAAATGGATGAAATGCTGAGTCTGGGATTCCGGGCTCAATTGGTGCGTATTTTTGCACTACTTCCTAAAAAAAGACAAAATCTGCTGTTCTCCGCAACCATGTCGGAAGAAGTAGATGAGCTAATGCAGGAATACTTCCAGGGGCCTATATTGGTGGAAGCCGTCAGAGCAGGAACGCCACTGGAACGCATTGAGCAATCCTGGTATCCGGTACAGAATTTTTATACCAAAATCAATTTGCTGGAGTATTTGCTGGCCCGGGATGAATCCATGCAAAAATTACTCATCTTTTGCCCTTCGAAACGTTTGGCGGATGTGATCCACAAACAGCTGGATGAAACATTTCCGGATCAATTTGAGATTGTACACGCCAACAAATCCCAAAATTTCCGTTTGAACGCGGTTGCTGCTTTTGAAAAAGGATTATGCAGAGGCCTTATTTGCACGGATTTGCTGGCACGTGGCCTGGATGTAACGGATGTTACCCACGTCATAAATGTAGACACACCTGCTGATCCGGAAACCTTCATTCACCGCATTGGCCGAACCGGTCGTGCCGACAAGGATGGGGTGGCTATTTTGTTTAGTACAGAGGCTGAACTTCCGCTTAAGGAATCCATTGAAACCCTGATGGGTCAACCAATACCCAAAAAAGACTTTCCGGAAGAGGTGGACATATCTCAACAACTTATTGAAAGTGAACGCTTTTACGTACCCGAGGTAAAACTTAAACTGCGCCCCAAACCGGTAGGCGCCTTTCATGAAAAGCTGGCCAAAAACAAGAAGGTCAATAAAGGCAACAAAGCCAAGCACCTCCGGGAGATGAAGTACAAAAAGCCGAAATCCAAAGGGAAGAAGCGTTGAAAAAGGTATTTCAGGAGTATTACTGTCGGGGTGACTGGCAGTCACCCCGACAGTAATACTCCTGAAATACCTGCGGAGATCTCCCCTTTTTGTTTTGCACTTTGGGGGTGACTGACAGTCACCCCCAAAGTGCAAAATACCCGCAGAGCCGTATAGCTAAACGGTTCACAGTTTCATCCCAGATTCAATACACCTCTACTTCGCTCAGCCAGGCTGCAGGCGCATTCGACGACAGTACCGTTACCCTTATTTGCCTGGCTTTCTGACTCGGTATAGTGAGTATTTTCCTGGCGCCAATAGTTGTTGAACGGGCAATTTCCACCCATTCCTTCCCTTTTTTTACCTCAACTTTGAAAGATTGAACGTGTTGCCCCTCCGGCAGATACTCGCGCAACACCACCATATGAAAAGGCTGGTTTCGTCCTAGATCAAAGGAAATAGCCTTGCCGACTGCCACTTCGTGTCCGGTTGCACGGTCGCCATCGGTCAGCCGACCAGTATTTCCAAGGAGCAAATTGCGTTGAAAGCCGGTTTTAATACGGTTGCCCAGGGCTACCAATGCCGCCGAATCCTGCTCATGTATCCGGCCCCTGCGGTCAGGAGGAACATTCAGGATGAGGTTAGCTCCCTTTCCCACAGAATTCAGGTAAATATCAAATAATTCATCCGGGCTTTTCACTTTTTGATCTTCTTCCGGATGGTAAAACCAACCCGGGCGAATAGAAACATCGCACTCTGCCGGAATCCAGTGAGCGCCTCGCACATTTCCCTGGTTGAGGGTGTCCACCGGCGGACCGCCATCGCCCCTTTTAAAACCTGCGGTATCCAAAGTACACCAGTTGGTTTCTGTGAGAATCAGGCCACGCTCATTGCCCGCCCAGCGACAACCCGGACCTATATCACTGAAAATGACGGCATTAGGCTGTAATTGGGCTGCAATTTTTTCAAACCGGTGAAAATCATACACCTGTTTTTTCCCATTAGGGCCCTCTCCATTTGCACCATCCCACCAGATTTCAAAAAGGTCGCCATAACCAGTAAGTAATTCCGTGAGCGTTTGCGCATAAATATCATTGTATTCAGGAGTGCCGTATTGTGGATGGTTTCGATCCCAGGGGCTCAGATAAAACCCCAGCTTTAATCCATGGCGACGGGCAGCATCTGCCAACTCCCGGAGTACGTCACCTTTCCCATTTTTCCATTTGCTTTCCCGTACGGTATGCCTGGAAAACTGGGATGGCCACAGACAAAATCCATCATGATGTTTGGCTGTAATGATCACACCTTTGGCGCCAGCCTGTTTGGCAATGCGGCACCATTGATCGCAATCCATCGCAGATGGATTAAACAAATCCTCTGTTTCTGTTCCATGCCCCCACTCCAGATTCGTAAACGTATTGGGACCAAAATGGAAGAAAAAGTAGAACTCCGTATCATGCCATTCCAGTTGCGCCTGGGTAGGTTTTGGAAACATTGGGCTCTGAGCAAAAGCCAGATTTATGGTGCAGAAAAACAGAATGGCATGTCGTAACATAGTATTGTACCAAATAGATGAGCTTGAGAAATTTGTCCGAATTGCGCAAATATTCAGAAAGTCCGCCGACATTCCATGAATACCGGAGCAATCCTTGTCTGGTAATGGCTGAATATGGTATATTCGCCCAAAATTTGCTCAAAATGTCAAACCGTTCCGTCTTTACTGCTCTACTGATTTGTTTGATTTCCGGCATTCTGCCCGCTCAAAATGTTAACACCACTTTCCGGTCTAAACTCACCTATCCTGGTCAAACCATGGCCAATGTGTGGGGATATGTTTCCCGTGGGCATGAATATGCTTTAGTGGGAGGAGCCCAGGGATTAATTATCATAGATATAACCAATCCGGATGCACCTCAGCAGATTGTGCAAATTCCAGGGCCCAATAATCTTTGGAAAGAGATTAAAACCTACCGGCACTATGCCTATGTAACCAGCGAAGGAGGACAGGGTATTCAGGTGGTAGACCTGACTGAATTGCCCAGCCCGGTACTTCCATGGAAGTTTTACAAAGGAGACGGCGCCATCGCCAATCAATTGAATGCCATACATGCTTTGCATATTGACGAAACCAAGGGATATCTGTATGCCTGGGGCGGAAACCTGTTCGGCGGCGGAGCCAAGATATTTGACATCAAAACAGATCCATGGAACCCTAAATATGTTGGAAAATTCGACGCCCTGGGGTATATCCACGATGGGTATGTAGATAATGATACCATGTACGCAGGCCATATTTATGCCGGCCAATTCTCCGTGGTAAATATGGCCGATAAATCCAATCCGGAACTGA
>JBIKUE010000061.1:0-30917 GCA_044347755.1 Saprospiraceae bacterium | reverse complement strand
ACCGCTTTTTGAGGGTGCAAGCCACGGCGCATTTCTTCTACGACTAAAAAACTTCCCAGCGTACGGAGTACCATTTCGCCCAAACCTGTAGAAGCTGCTCCACCCACTTCATTGTCTGCGAACATGCCTGCTCCAATGATCGGGCTATCACCCACGCGACCATGCATCTTAAATGCAGCACCACTGGTAGTACATGCTCCTGCGATACGAGATTGAGTGTCTATTGCGATCATGCCTATTGTATCATGACGTTCTACATTGATTACAGGCTTGTATTTTGATTCCACCTTCCATTCCTCCCAAGCCTTTTTCGCAATATCTGTCAGTAAATTTTCCTTCTTAAACCCTTGGTCCAGAGCAAATTTTAAGGCACCATCACCAACCAGCATTACGTGCGGAGTCTTTTCCATTACCAGTCGAGCTACACTGATGGGGTGCATGATGTGTTGCAGAAACGAAACGGAACCAGCCATACCTTTTTCATCCATGATACAGGCATCCAGGGTCACATGGCCATCACGATCCGGAAATCCGCCATAACCTACGCTGGTGTCCAAGGGGTCGGCTTCTGGAATTCTTACACCGGCTTCCACGGCATCCAGGGCATATCCGCCTTTGGAAAGCACCTCCCAGGCAGCAGCATTAGCTTTAAGGTTAGGTCCCCAGGTGGCAATAACTACAGGTAGAGCCCCTCTTTCAGGCTCTCCCATGTAAGACATGGTTCTGGTGAAAAAATCAGAGCTTGCAGCAGCAAGTCCACCCAGCAGGGTATTTTGTAGAAATGAACGTCGAGAGCTCACAGGATATTGACTAGTTAATGATTACAAAAAAAGTTAAACTTAAGCGCTTATTTTGGCGCAAAATATCGCTTAGCAATGAAACAGTATAGTGTTTTAGTCGTAATACTCATTTTGGTCGCCTGTAAATCGGAAAAATTGCCCGAATCGCCGGATGCGTGGAAGAAAATCAGGCTTGATTTTAAACAGTTGGATGCTGAAGGGTTAACCGGTTCCTCAAAAGGCAAGGTAGCTCAGAATTATGAATTTTGCATTCCTGCTAAGGCCTCCTACTGGAAACAGGTGAAAAAACTGGATGCAACAGCGCAGAAAAACTCCGGAAAGGGTAGAGTAGGGTGTACGCCTGATCAATGGTTGATCATTGGGTCTACCCACCAGAAAAACTATCAAAGAGTTTTGTTTCAATTGGCTAATTTACCGTATATAAAAAGCATAGAACCAACCTATTGGGAATAAGGTCATGGCAGATAATCAACCAATTCAACAGGCCGCATTGACGAATATCAGGGTGCAAAAGTGGGTGGTTTTTACCTCCATTACCCTTTTTCTGTTAAAGGTAGCCGCCTACTTCATGACAAATTCAGTTGCCATCCTGACAGATGCGCTGGAAAGTACTGTCAATGTGGTTACCGGGTTTACCGGTCTGTACAGCTTGCGGCTTGCGGCCAAACCCCGCGATGAGAATCATCCATATGGGCATGGAAAAATTGAACTCATATCGGCATCCTTTGAAGGCGTACTGATTTTGGTGGCCGGCATGATCATCCTATATGAGTCGCTTTCTAATCTAATCCACACACACCCGGTAAAGCAACTGGATGCGGGTATCCTGATCATAGCTGGTACCGCTGTGGTGAATTATACCCTTGGATGGTGGTGTATCAAGACCGGTAAAAAACACCATTCTCAGGCCTTGCAAGCCAGTGGCAAACACTTGCAATCAGATACCTGGACCACCTTGGGTATTATTGTTGGACTCATTTTATTGCGTATTACGGGCATAGGCTGGATCGACAGTGCCGTAGCGATGATCTTTGCCGGGTTTATCATGGTGGAGGGTGGGAAAATTATTCGATCCACCATAGCAGGCCTTACAGATGAAGCAGATGAAGCATTATTGCAGCAGTTAATCATTGTTTTAAATACTCAAAAGCGGCAAAACTGGATTGATATTCACAATCTGCGCATCATCAAATACGGTTCGGTCATACATTTGGATTGTCATTTAACCGTGCCATGGTATCTGAATGTGAATGAAGCGCATGCAGAGGTTGAAGCCCTGGGTGAAACCATTTCGCAAGCCTTCGAACGGGATATGGAAAGTTTTGTACACACGGATGGATGTGTGCCGCCAAAATCATGTGAAATATGCCCGGTGATAGATTGTTCTGTGCGTAAAGCTGCATTTGCCGGCCGGTTAGAATGGACGATGGAAAACATCACCTCTAACCAAAAACACGGAATAGCATAAAAAACTACTTGCTTCTTGCCTAATTTTAACCATTTGGTCTGTTTTAAATGCGGGGCATTTGTATGCCCAAACTAATTTCCCTTTTCCCATTTAGTTCGACGCCTGATGTGTGCGGGATCCCTTGAGCATTAACAAATATCAGTGAAGTCGATCAGGATGATCAGATCAGGTTGGAAAATGCTAAAGGTCAGAAGGTTACGAAAACTTATATGAGATAAGTGCTGCAAAAGGTTGCAAATTTGGAGTTATGTCCACCAACTTTGAGCCTTCAAACCTAGATTGCTGTCATTATGCTCAAGACCTTGCAACGTTTATTCCGCAACACCGCCCGTTTGTCCAGAGAAGTGGAAGAAAGCAAGTTCCTGACGGCCCGCTTGCTTGCGCATGAGCATCAAAAAAATGCCGCTGCCATATTGCAGAACCTTCAAAAGGCTGAATTCAGGGTGTTTTCTCAATGGAATGATGATGGCATCATCCAGTTTCTGGTGCAGTATCTGGACATTCAGCCACAAACTTTTGTAGAATTTGGGGTGGAAGATTACAAGGAAGCGAATACCCGTTTCCTGCTGATGAATAATAACTGGAGCGGACTGGTGCTTGATGGCTCAGAAAAAAATGTGCAAAAGATCAAGGAGGACCGGATTTACTGGCAACACGAATTAAAGGCCCAAGCGGCCTTTATTACCGCCGAAAATATCAACGAATTATTGCATTCTAACGGTATGAGCGGGGAAATAGGCCTGCTTCACATCGACATCGATGGGAATGATTATTGGGTTTGGAAAGCCATTCAGGTAGCCAATCCGGTGCTGGTGATTATGGAATATAACAGTGTCTTTGGCCCGGAGAATGCCTGGACTGTACCCTATGCGCCGGATTTTTACCGTACCAATTATCATTTTTCCAACCTGTGTTGTGGCGTATCCCTTACCTCCTTGTGCGATCTGGCTGAGGAAAAAGGGTATGCCCTTGTCGGAAGTAACAGCCATGGTAATAATGCCTATTTTATCCGCAAAGACAAACTGCAGAATTTGGTTCCTTTGAAACCTTCAGAGGGTTTTGTGGTTTCTAAGTTCCGCGAAGGCAGAAACCAGTCTGGCCAGCTTACTTATGATACTGGTGCTAATAGGCTGAAAGCTATTCGTGGGTGTAAGGTTTGGGACACCAGGCTAAACCGGGAGGTGATTATTTGATGGAAAATCCTATGTCAGAGAAAAAAGAAAAAACATCGGCAGAGCAGGCGTTCGTCAATCCAATTGATAAGGACAAGGTAGCGGAAACGCCAGGGTTGCTGCCGTATGCGCATACGGCAGGAGGCGCAGTTATCCGACCTGAAGACAAAGGCAGGATTCGAGGAAATGCCATGACGGCCATGTACGATCAGACTGACAGGCAGATGGAACAACTGCGGCAGCAAATGGAAACCTTGATGAACCAAGCCAAGTCTTTGCACAGCAGGATGGAAGTGTCAGAAATGATCTATCAGGCGGATATTCCTTTCCAGCCGGTCATACACCATATTTACCATCTGTATCAACGCAAATCAGATGGTAAACACCTGCTTTCCATGATTGGACCCACTGAATGGGGCCGAAAAAATCCATATGAACACCTTGCTATGGTCAGGTTATTAGGCGACCATACCTGGGAAGTAATCTCAGGCGAGGTATGATCACCGCTCTGATGCAGCTTTTTCAATCAGTTGTTTGCCTCGGTTTGGCCAGATAGGATGCGTTTTTTTCATCGCTTCTGCAGCATGAATCATAGCCATTTCCTGCGGTGAGATGCCCCGATCACGAGACTCCCGGAGCAACATTACGGTGTCGTCATAGATTTTTACAACTTCCTCCCGGAGCGTACTTTCCAACCAGCCATATTGTTCATTGGCACAGTTAATGATGCCCATGCGGTTGATAAAAAAGTCGGGTAAATATAAAATGCCCAACTGATGGAGCTGCGCAGCGTGTTCCTCGGATCGTTCCAATTGGTTGTTTGCGGCACCTATGATATACCTGCATTTTAGCAGTCCGATGCTTTGATCGTCAATGACTTTTCCTCCGGCACACGGCGCAAAAATGTCGCATTCCTGTTGGAGCAATGCCTCTTTACCTGACACTATTTCAACAATTTCTGGCGCCCAGGATTTAACCAGTTCCATTCGCTCCGGCATCAGGTCTGTTACAAAAAGTTTAGCTACTCCGGCATCCAGTACATATCGGGCAAGAGCGCTCCCTACATTGCCAAGCCCCTGGACAGAAACACGCATGCCACTCAGATTTGTTTTTCCTTCCATGACAGAAGCTGTTGCCAGCATCGAATTAAAAACACCTTCTGCCGTAAAAGGACTTGGATTGCCACTGCCACCGGTATGTTTTGGTATGCAGGTTACAAACCGATTCTGAGAAAGAATGGTTTGCATGTCCTCCGGTGTGGTGTTCATATCTTCTGCGGCAACGTAGGCGCCATGTAGACTTGCAATAAACTTCCCGAAATTGGCAAAAATCACCTTTCTGCGTTCAGGTGTTGCTTCTTTAATACTGAAACCTATGGGACAAATAATAGATTTGCCACCGCCCCACCAAAGTCCGGCCACTGCACATTTTTCTGACATGGCTTTGCTGAGCCGTAAACCATCACTCAACAGATCCTGCATAGTGTTGTAACTGTAAAATCGTGTTCCACCCTGGGCCTGTCCTCGATTGGTATTGTGTATAAAGGCAAAAAACAAACAATTAGATGCTGCATCTGCACGACAGAAAACCCCTTCATGATTGTCGTAATCCTGCATTTTTTCCATCCCGGATAATGCTCCTGTTAGAGGATTGGTCACAGAAACAGTATTGCCGCAGAGGAAACTATCAGGGATGGTAAATGCGTTTTGCTGAAAAAAATCGGCTGGGGTAAGGGATGCAAAAGGTTGCATAAATGTGGTGGATTTAATTAGTTAGGCCTTCAATTTCACTAAATATTCCATTCTCCATTGGCATCAAAAAGTCTACTGTAAACTTGTTCAATGCTCAATAGTTGTCTCGTTTTCAGGGTGTCAAATTTAACTTTATAAGATGAGATATTAACCTCACTCATCTTACGTCCAAAGCGTAAATTCATTTGTAATCCATCACCACTTTGAGTCGTAACTGGATGCATAAACATACAATCAGAGTTTCCATTGTGTGTGTTGGTAATTATTGCATAAGGAACAGGCTTTTCATTGTCGAAGTCATAATTGTCACTTACGTAAAACTGCCAAAGTAGTTTGTCTGTAAAAGCCTCTTTATGCAAGAGATAAAAATCTCTAAGGGCTGCAACCGTGCTCCGCAAATTAGCCTTCTCCTTTTCACTGTTTGGCAAAAACAAAACTCTTTTATCAAGCAGTACGATGCGGTCAATTTTTACACCATTTTCTTTGACTGCCGTGATATTAGCTTCTAAGAAAGTTTTATCCTCTGTAATGTGTTCCCAAAATTGCAAATTAGAAATGGTCATAAAAACATCATGGGAGGAAAGTCGGTTCATTATCCCCTGTATTATTGAGATAATGTAGTTAATGGGTCGTTGCGCAGTAATGCTATAAATTTTTGAATCTTCTCCAGTAATATCTTTAAATCTAGATTTTTCATATTCGTTCTTAAGGATCCAACTCAAATAGATTAATTTGTAGTAATTCCCTTCATTTTTGATATTGGTAACTGAAACCTTAAGCCGAGAAAGGCTCTTGTCAACTTCTTGGATCTTCTCTTGAAGTGAAATGAGCTTTAGTTTTCGAATGAGGATTATATTATGGAGCATGCCTAACAAAAATGCAGCAACCACCATGCCCATAAAAAACATTAAATTCTTCTGCTTTATCTCCAACACATGGAAGTATTCCGCAGCTTCAATGAAGCCAAACAGGCTTAGGAAAATGCCAACAACCGTAACTAAAAAAGAAATCGTAAAGGTTTTTTTTCTAATTTCATCAATCGGAACCCAAAGAATCATAATTATGTTAAGTTTAAATTATTACAAATGTCTTTTGCTATTATTCATGCAAAGTTAGGTGCCAACCTCCTGTTATTTGTGCAAAAAGGTCAAACATTTTTAAGTCAAATTTTCCCTACTTTTGCCCTTCCCCTTCATCTCTCTAGCACATTGCTACGCTTATAACATATGGAATTGTCTGCTCGCTACACTCCTTCTGACATTGAGGAAAAATGGTATTCCCATTGGGAAAAAAGTGGCTACTTCAGGTCTGTGCCCGATGATCGGGAGTCCTTCAGTATCGTCATACCGCCACCAAATGTGACGGGCATGCTCCATATGGGGCATATGCTCAATAATACCATTCAGGATATTCTGATCCGGAAGGCACGCCTTGACGGTAAAAATGCCTGTTGGGTGCCTGGTACAGATCACGCCAGTATTGCAACAGAGGCTAAAGTAGTGCGCTGGTTGCGCGATGAAAAAAAATTGCGCAAGGCTGATCTCTCCCGGGATGAGTTCATGGAATATGCCTATCAGTGGAAGGATAAGTATGGTGGTATCATCCTCCACCAGCTGCGCAAACTGGGTGCTTCATGTGACTGGGACCGTACGGCTTTCACCATGGACAAAGGGTACTATGATGATGTGATCAGGGTATTCGTTGATCTGTATAAAAGCGGAAAGCTATATCGTGGCCTTCGCATGGTTAACTGGGATCCCGAAGCCAAAACAGTGTTGTCCAATGAGGAGGTGATTTATGGGGAAGAAAATGCACAGCTTTTCCATATCCACTATGTAGCAGAAGATGGCGGCCAGGGTGTTACCATTGCCACCCAACGTCCGGAAACCATTTTTGCCGATGTTGCTATTGCCGTGAATCCCAAGGATCCACGCTATACCACCATGGTGGGGAAAAAGGTGCTGATTCCACTGATTAATCGGGCCATACCGGTCATAGCAGATGATTATGTAGATATTGAATTCGGTACCGGCGCGCTCAAGATCACACCAGCGCATGACCCCAACGATTATGAAGTTGGGCAGCGCCATCAACTTGAAGTCATCGATACCATCGCTGATGATGGAAAATTGAATGATAAATGTGCCTTTGCGCCGATCGTAGGTCTGGATCGTTTTGAGGCAAGAAAGCAGATGAAAGGCTATTTGGAAGAAAGTGGAAATCTCATCAAACTTGAGGATTACCGCACCAATATTGGCCGTTCTGAACGCACTAACACCGTTGTAGAGCCTAAACTTTCGCTACAATGGTTTGTCAAAATGAGTGACCTGGGCGCACCGGCTTTAAAAGCAGTTCTGGAGGAGGAAATCAAATTCTATCCACCAAGTTTCCAGAATCTGTACCGCACCTGGATGGAGAATCTGCGTGATTGGTGTGTGTCGCGGCAGCTTTGGTGGGGGCAGCGCATTCCGGCATGGTATCTGAAATCAGAAGGACTTAGTCAGGAAACCCATGTTTTTGTGGCTTTAACGGCTGAAGAAGCCCTCGAAAAAGCACGCATTGCAACCGGAAATGCCCAACTTACCATGGAGCACCTTCGTCAGGACGAAGATGTTCTGGATACATGGGCATCCTCCTGGATTTGGCCTATTTCGGTATTCGACGGTTTCAATAACCCGGATGGAGAAGTTAAATACTACTATCCCACCAGTGTGTTGGTGACCGGATGGGACATTATTTTCTTTTGGGTAGCCAGAATGATTATGGCAGGATATGAATATCGTCAGGAAAAGCCATTCCAGGCGGTATATTTCACGGGTATGGTTCGCGATAAGCTCCGTCGCAAAATGTCCAAATCCCTGGGCAATTCTCCGGATGCTCTAAAATTGCTGGAAGATTATGGGGCTGATGGGGTACGCTATGGCCTGATGTCCAGTGCTGCTGCTGGCGGCGACATTTTGTTTGACGATAAATTGTGTGAAAACGGTCGTAATTTCTGCAACAAGCTATGGAATGCACTCCGCCTGATCAAGGGCTGGAATGTGACCGAGACACCAGAAAATGAAGAAGTTGAACGGAAAAATGCTCTTGCAGTAGATTGGCTCGGACAGAAATTTCATCAGGTGCTGGCACAAATGAACGCTGACTTTGAACAGTTCAGACTGAGTGAGGCATTATTAGGGCTTTATACCTTTATTTGGGATGACTATTGTTCCTGGTACCTGGAAATGATCAAGCCAGGTTATGAGCAGCCTATAGATCGTAAAACGTATGAGGCAACGCTGGATCTGTTCTCCCAGGTTATGGTTGCACTTCATCCATTCATGCCTTTTGTTACAGAAGAAATCTGGCATCAATTGCGTGAACGTCCTGCCGGAAATGATTGCTGTGCCCAGCGCTATCCGGTTGCCGGCCAGGCGGATGAGTCCTTCATCTCCAAAGTTGAGGCGGCCAAAAGTATCATCACAGGAATACGCGATATCCGAAATCAAAACCAGGTAAAACCACGAGATCCGCTCGCGATTACCGTTCAGGATAGTACAACGGCTCAAGCGTTGTTTGCACAATCTGGCGTGAAAGAAATGGTGACTAAGATGGCCGTCCTGCAATCACTTACGATTTCAACCGAGGAACCTGAAAATGCTAAATCGTTCATTTCTGGTACGGATAAATATTTTGTTGCATTGAATCAAACGATTAATATAGAAGCTGAACGCAAAAAAATTACGGATGAGTTGGAATATCAACTAGGGTTTATTCGGTCCATTGAACAAAAACTATCCAACGAAAGATTTGTAAGCAGCGCGCCGGCAAAAGTGGTAGACAACGAACGCAAAAAGCTGGCTGACGGATTAGCCAGGGTTCAAATGCTGGAAGAAAGTTTGTCGAAATTAAAGTAGTCGCTTCCTATGATTATATAAGTTTTTCAAATGGCATACAAATCACCCTTTCTGGCAGTTATAGGCATCCTTTTGGCAGGCTGTGCGAAAGAGGTTATTATTGATTTGCCAGAAGAGCCAACTAAACTGGTGGTGGTGTGTCATTTTACTGAGGGAGATAATTTCAGGGCTAAAATCACCCTAAGCAAGCCCGTTAATGATAATGGTCAAGTGGACATCGTTCGGAAAGATGTAGAAGCTACCCTTTCTATCAATGGGCAGTTCTGGGATAAAATGGTCCCGGATACAACCGTGGTAGACCAAATATCTTTCTGGGAAAGTAACAAAAATCAAAGGGCTGAAAAGGGCGTAAAATATGCTTTTACTGTTCGGGTGCCAGGTTATCCCCCCATTCAGTCAAGCAGCGAAATTCCATCGCACGTCCATCCGAAAAAAATTGCGCTTAACGCTACAGATGTTTATCTGACGCCATCTGTCAATGGACTTAGTGAATTGCGGATTCCTTTGTCCCTGGAATTGCCTTATCTGCCATCGGAAGGGCGATTTTTTGCCTTCAATTTGACCCATGAAACGGATGTATATGAAACGCTTGATCCTCCCATTATTGATTTCACCGAACAAGGTCAAACCAATTTTTTGGCAGATGGCAGAACCTTTTCCCTGCTGCACGACATCCCCGAGCCGGTTGTTTTAGTCAATGAGAATTTTTGGTCAGACGGTAGAAAAACCCTCGAATTAATTGCCAGGATACCCTTTGATGCGACAACTGAACGCCCCAAAAGGATTTTTGTGGAATGGCGCAGCCTTTCAGAAGCATTTTACCGGTATCACCTTTCTTTATCCAGGCAAAGCAACAACTTGCCCTTAAGTGATCCGGATGCAGTATTCAACAATATTCTGGGGGGCTATGGTAACTTTTCCGGCTATGCGGTATCTGTGGATACGATAGAGGTTCCTGGATTTTAATGCCTTAAACTTCTGCTTTGTTAATATCCGTCAATTTGTTGTTTTTCAGTCAACTTTTAGTAAATTACTTAGATATTCAGGTACTGTCTGCCTATTTTTGCGGCGCATTTCTGCAATTTTAAACTAAACCAGGTCTCTGTTGATCAAGCAGAGCAAAACAGCCTTAACGAATGAGCAAAATAACTGTAGTAGGCGCCGGCAATGTGGGCGCAACCTGCGCTAATGTTCTGGCGCATGCAGACATTGTCAATGAGGTAGTTCTCATTGATATCCAGGGGAATATGGCAAAGGGCAAGGCCCTGGACATGTGGCAGCAGGCTCCGGTGGACGGCTATTCCACACGTTTGACGGGAGGTGATGATTATGCCCTTACGGCCGGTTCAGACATTGTAATCATTACTGCAGGCATTCCACGGAAGCCGGGTATGAGTCGTGACGACCTGATTTCCACAAACGCGAAAATCGTTGTTTCGGTTACACAAAACATTCTCAAATACACTAAGAACCCCATTATTATCGTAGTGTCCAACCCACTCGATGTAATGACCTATGCATGTTGGAAAGCTTCCGGCTTGTCTGATAAGCGTGTGATTGGCATGGCTGGTGTACTTGATACTGCTCGTTATCGCGCATTCCTGGCTGAAGCACTGGACGTTTCTCCTAAGGATATTCAGGCAATGCTGATGGGCGGTCATGGAGATACCATGGTTCCCCTGCCACGCTACACCACCGTAAGTGGTATTCCTGTAACAGAAATGATCAAGAAGGACAAGTTGGATGCCATCATTGAACGCACCAAAGTGGGTGGCGGTGAACTGGTTAACCTGATGGGTACATCTGCCTGGTATGCCCCCGGCGCTGCAGCGGCTCAAATGGCTATTTCCATCATCAAGGATGAAAAACGTATCTACCCATGCTGTGTACGTTTGAATGGTCAGTACAAACTGAGGGATATTTTCGTTGGCGCTCCTGTGAAGTTGGGTAAAAAAGGCATTCAGGAAGTGATTAAACTGCGCCTTAAAAAAGATGAAATGGAACTCCTGCATAAATCTGCAGGTGCAGTTAAGGAAGTGGCAGACGCATTGGATGCCATGAAACTTGTTTAAACAAACATTGTTTGTGGATGGCTGGAATACCCTGTTAGTAAAAAAATACTGGACTCCAGCCATCCGCCTTCACAATCTACTCAATTTTGATCAAGCATGGTGGCTCCTGCATTCTGGAATGAAATGGTTTCCATCAAATCAGGTGAAAACCTTGCCAATATGGCCGAAAAGCAGCCGGTAATGTTGGTGTTTCTTCGCTTTTTTGGCTGCTCTTTTTGTCGGGAGGCCATCAGTGATATCGCTAATCGCCGAAGTTTTTTTGAAAATAAAGGATTCAGAGTGGTATTTGTCCACATGGCTCCTAATCATTTAACTGCCGATAAGTTTTTCAAAAAATACAAACTTTACCCTGTAGATCACATTGCTGATCCGGAAAAGCGCTATTACCAGTTGTTCGGATTAAGCCGGGGTACGCCACAACAACTTTTTGGTTTAATGAACTGGATTCGCGGATTTCAGGCAAGTGTGCTGGAAGGCCATGGTGCAGAACTGGAAACGCCAGAACTAGGCGATGGCTTTCAAATGCCCGGCGTGTTTTTGCTCCACAAAGGTGAAACCCTCCGCTCCTTCATACACCGTTATGCACACGATCGCCCTGATTATGAAGAAATCTGCCAGATCTAATTCCTGGCAGAAATATTGGAGGATGCTACTGCCTGTATTCCTATGCTCTTTACTCTCTGCTCAGGAATCAGGATTTTTAGCCGATACAACTCAGGGTAAAATACTCCCGGAATTAACTATCCGACACCAAATTTTAGAAAAAGTTGGGTATGCCGTTTGGAAACCTGACTCCCTTCCTCAAGCTTCAGTGTATACGCTTGCGGACAGACTGCTTTGGGAGCATCATTTCGATGTTCGTACCAATGGGCCAGGGTTACTCACAACGCTTTCTTTAAGAGGAACCGGCCCTATACGAACTCCTGTTTTTTGGAATGGCTTGAATCTCCAAAGTCCTATGAATGGAGTCATGGACGCCTCCCTCATGCCCCTGTGGCCTAAGGATCAGTTGGAAATTCAACAAGGAGGGCAAAGTTCGGCCATGAGTTCCGGAGCCATGGGCGGATGCGTAAAGATTCAACAAGGCTTATATGGCTCTAAAAAGGGGATTAATGCCGGTGTGCAAACTGCCGTCGGAAGTTTTGGCCGTAAGGAAATAGGAGCAGATTTGGGATGGACTGGTAACCATTTAACCATGAGTGCCCGATATTTCAATATTGGTGCTAATAATGATTTTCCTTACCAAAAACAAGGTTTGGATGGCAGGTACTTTGAGGTTCTGCAGCAAAATAATAAACTCCAAAAAGTTGATTTTCAGCAGTTTATATCATGGAAGCCTTCCAGATTGCACGAGATTAATACTGCTTTTTGGACACAAAAAGCAGTTAGGGAATTGCCACCTTCCTCTAAAGAGGCAGTTAAGCAAACCTGGCAATATGACCATTCCAATCGATTATTGCTTACCTGGAATTATACACCGTCACTTAAAAATAAATGCATTTCTCGACTTGCATTCTTGCAGGATGATTTGGCCTTTCACCTCAGCGGAGATACAGATACCAGCAAATCCAGGCAGTTGATTTGGAATACAGAGTGGATGACTCAGGCCAAAAAGATCATCTGGAAAGGAGGTGTGCAAGCCACCCGGCAATGGGCACAAGTAGATGGTTATACAGACAGCCTGAAATGGTATGGTCAAACGCGGGTTGCTGCCTATGGTATGGGAGCATGGCAAATAGGCGATCTGAAAGGATCTTTGATGATCAGACAAGAATGGGCGGAAGACCAGGGTAATCCTTTTGTTGGTTCTTTGGGTGCTGAATGGAAGCCTGGAAGGGTAGGGGCTTTCCGAATGCACCTGGCAAGAAATTTTAACCTGCCAACCCTTAACGATCGTTTTTGGCGAAACTTGGGGAATACAGCCCTAAGACCGGAAAAAGGATATTCAGCAGATATAGGGTGGCAATGGCAAAATCAAGCATGCTCCATTGGCCTCAGTGGTTTTCATGTATTATTGGATGATTGGATACTTTGGCAGCCAGACGCAAGTGGATTATTTCGTCCAGGTAATCTGCGAAAAGTTTGGAGCCGTGGTGTGGAAGGAATATTCAATTGGGCGCAAAAATGGGGCGACATTCATTGTGCTTATTCCGGTCGGGTTCAATATTCCGCTACTACGCTGGAAGCTATATACAACGGATCCGAGGGGGTCATTGGAGCGCAGTTGCCTTATACCTCTCGTTTTTCATCAGGTCACAGTGTAAAACTGTCCTATAAAACCACTAAGCTTGCGTATTTGCATCAAATAACCGGCAGGCGCCCTGACTTGATAGGTAACGAACTGCCTTCCTTTTTTGTTGGAACCTTGTTGTTGGCGAATAGTTTGTTTAAATCCAGGCTTCATGTAGAAGGAAGGCTGGAAAATATGTGGAATACCACCTATGAAGTGATCAGATACCGCCCCATGCCAGGTAGAAGTTGGAGAGTCGGGCTTTCTTATTATTGGAATTAGCGCTTTAGTCCCATCTTCGGATCCCTTTCGGGCGTTTCTCTACATAATTCAGAATAATCCTTCCTGCATCAGGATCTGAAAAAGGTTGGTTTAAGGATTCCAGTAATTGGGAAACGGTTTGGTCTCCCTGATCAGCATCTACAAAGCCATAGCCAAGGTATCGGCCATCTTTTACACCAATGATGGCTACTTCGTTTTCAGAGCGGCCCTTTTCTATAAAGAAAAAGTTGCCGGATAACTTCCGTGAAATTTGCAGGATCGCTGCTTCCGCTCTTTCATTATAACTTTCAGCAGGTTCTTCCCCTACGCAAGCACCAAGGCACTTTTTAATTTTGAAGTGAAAACAAGCCTGTTCAGAAGCGTCAAGATGGGTGAGTCGGTGACACAATTCATGCTGATAAACAAGCGCCTGCAATTGGTTTCGGGCGTTGTCTGGTTTGGGGTATTCAGCAATTAATTCAAGATTTTTGGCATTTTTTGCGGTGTTTTTGCCGAAAATCAGACATCGGTATCCATTTAAATCCGTGTAGGCATAAATGGCTCCTGCATATTGTCTGGTACGTTGGGCACGATTAACAGGGGGCAGTAAGCGTTTGATCGTAGCACTCTCATGCAAAAGCGCAACAAGTTCGCTTCCAGTTATTTCCCAGCTGAGGTCTGCAACCCCGGTACGCAGTTTTTCTCCTTTAGGTGTTTGATCAGCAAAATGTTCAAATAGTCGCTTTCGAATATTGAGGCTTTTGCCAACATAGATGACGTCTCCATTGACATTATGGAAATAATAAACCCCGCATTGCTCCGGAACTTCATGAAGCCGCTCCAATGTAATAGCTGGAGGAAGTTTAGTCTCTTTTACACCATGGTTTACTAAGGCCCGGATTTTACCTTTTCCTTCCTGTTCCGCAAGCATCAATTCAAACAAACGTGTTGTAGCCATCGTATCGTCAAGCGCACGGTGACTCTTGTCGGCATGGATTTTAAAGTACTGCTTCAGGTTGCTTAAACTGTAGCTCGGCAAGCCAGGGAAAACCTTTCGGGCTAATCTGACCGTACATAACTGGCGACGTTGAAAATCGTAACCAAGGCGCTGAAATTCTTCTCTGACAAAGGAATAATCGAAGTTGGCGTTATGGGCCACAAAGATTTTCCCCTCCGTCATTTGCACTATTTTTTTGGCTACTTCAAAGAATTTGGGCGCCTTGGCCACCATTTGATCGGTGATTCCGGTCAGCTGGGTAATTTGCCAGGGGATACTTCTCTCCGGGTTGAGCAGTGTTGAAAAGGTATCAACTACCTTATCGCCATCGTGTACCACAATAGCAATTTCAGTGATCCGCTCAAAGCGGGCAGTTCCCCCGGTTGTTTCAACGTCAATAATGGCGTACATAGTCCCCAACTGTCAGGTTTTACATGTTCCAGTCCAATCGCACCGTATAATTACGCGGCGCTTCCAGCAAAGCAGGTCTGACCGTGTATTCCTGATTTAATAAATTTCCACACAAGGCGCTGATCTTCAAGTGGTTATTCAGCTTGAAAGAAGCTCTTAAGTCAACGAGAGTAAACCCGTTATTGTTGGCGGTTCTAAACTTATTTACGCCAGGTAAACCGTATTCAAAAATCGCATCAATGGATTCCATGTGGCTGTTATATTGGGTAGATAAACCCACCGACAGTTTTTTCAGGGTGTATTCAATGTCTGCTTTAAAGGTATTTCTGAAACGATACTTCAATACATTAGTTGTGTCTGAGGCCTTATATACGTTGATCCTAAGCGAATCGTTGAATTCTTTATATCGAGGATCGGTATGGGTAAACCCTGCCAGTAAAGAAAGCGTGCCTGGCCCCAGTTTCCCTTGTCCCAAAACAGAAACCTCCCATCCGGTAATACGGGTATCTCCTGTGTTTTGAGATTGGAACAGCGCTGAGAGTCCCGGAGGATTTGCCGCGAAATCAAAGAAAATGCTGTCGAGTACGAACTCCATCATTCTCTGATATTCAGATACAAAACCTGTAACGTCGGCATAGCCTTGCCAGCTTCCTATACGGAATCCTTGTTTCAGGCCCAACTCTCCCGTCCATCCGGTTTCAGAGGTCAGGTATGGGTTTGGAATTACAGAATTACCTACACCAAAATCAGTGCTGACAAATTTTTCGGCAATCGTTGGGTAACGGTACCCCTGTCCGAGTGACGCACGCAAGTAGGTTGCCTGAGTAATCTGGTAGTTAGCGCCGAGTCTGTAAACCGGTTTGGCTTCTTTGGTTTCTCCATCCCGGATCACACCCAACAAGCTATTGCGGAAAAATAAACTATCAGGGCTTTGTTGCACATTTTGTTCATATCTGACCCCGGCTGACAGGTTCAACCGGTCAAATGCCTTGTAGTCTAACTGGAGATACCCGGCCAGATTTCGGGATTTGAAAGTGGCATTGGAGTAAATTTCAGCATCCACCGAGTTATACATACCAACCACTCCAGTTGTAAGCACCAGTCCGATATTGTCCATTGGGCGTTGGAACTGGTATTCTCCATAATACAATCGGCTGTCGTTGCTTTGGTTTCCGGAGTTGTTATTGTGAATATAAAAATAACGGCTCAATACCTTGTGACGGTTGCCAAAGCGGTCAAAGTATTGCAGGTTGGGGTCAATATTAAAACGCAAACGTCCTTTAGTGTAAGATGCTGACCCTACACCGGCTTGCATGGCAAGGGTATCTGCGCCACCCCAGATGAAAAAGCTGCCGCTGCGTCCGAAATTGAAATTGGTATTAAGGCCAATAGAAAGGCGGTCGTTCACCCGATAGCGCAAGTTTGGGGTGATACGTCCATACCGGCTGTATGTGTCACGATTATAACTGTCGCGGTACAATCCGTAAGTGCCAAGTACAAAATCAAGTTTGTTGAACTTTTGTTTGTGTGCAAAGCTGAATCCTGTTTCGATGGGTTGCATAATGCCTGAACTATCGGTTCCCCACCATTTTTTTACCGGGTCCTTAGGGTTTCCCCAAACTTTAGAAAAAAATGCGGCGTTGGTTTCCGGCTTGTCTTTAGCGAATCCGGTTCTGATATTGATGATGCCGTTCATAGCAGAAGATCCATATAGAGCAGAAGCAGCCCCTTTCAGAACCTCCATTTGTGAGATGTTTTCTACCGGAAAATCATCCCAGTTTGGCAGACCGGCATCCGGTTGCAATGCCGGAATATCATCTACCAATATAAGAACCCTTGTCCCGGCGCCGTAGGAAAACCCGGCGCCCCCTCTTATGCTCGCCTGACCGTCTATAATCGTTACGCCAGGAACTTTCACCAACACTTCATCTACGGAGGTAGTGTTGGTGTTTTCGATCAGTTTAGGCTTGATCACATCCATGGATACGGTTACCTCGCCAAGTGGTTTCTCAAATTTGCCCGCTGTTACGGTAGCTGTTTGCAATAAGTTATCGGCATTGTCGAGTTTAATGTTCAGTTGGCGTGACTCTCCTGAAGCCAAACGAATGGTAACGGTTTTGGATGTGTATCCAATGTAATTAACCTGTAATTCATGGCTGCCGGAAGGAAGTGATATGGAATAATTACCATTCGCATCCGTGGCAACACCCTGGTTGCCCACCCTGACAGTGGCTCCCAACAAAGTTTCACCATTTAGCGCATCTGTGATGATTCCGCTTACTGTGGCATTTTGCCCGTTAAGTTGAAACGTAATGAAGAAAACAAGAAAAAGGTTAGAAAGGGTAAAGCGATACAGACTCATTCTCATGGTGTGTTTTTGGTAAAAAAAGAATCAGAAAGGGCGGTAAAAATATACAACTTTGTGGAAAAGTAAGCCCTTAGATTTCCACAGTAAGCCGGGGAGATTTTGTATCTTCGCGCATCAAATTAAACGCAAAATCTACCATCCAAAACTTCTTACCCACATGAAACTTGTTTATCCGTTAACGATTCTGTTTATAGCCATTGCACTAACCTTTTTTGGTGCATTATTCAAACTGGAAAGTTGGGAAGGCGCAAGCGAAATGCTGATCCTGGGCATCATTGCTCAGCTCGTTGCTATTGGAATGCTATTCTATCGCGCGATCAAAAATCAAAACAAAATCTGATTCATTCTGAAGGCAGAAAACCCAATATTGCGTATTTAAACTGCACATGCAAGATTCGAAAATTATTTCCATTAACATTGAAGACGAGCTGAAAACCGCGTACATCGACTATTCGATGTCAGTGATCGTCAGTCGTGCACTCCCCGATGTGCGCGATGGTTTGAAACCCGTTCACCGTCGAGTATTGTACGGTATGCTGGATTTAGGCCTGGCTTACAACAAACCGTATAAAAAATCTGCCCGTATTGTAGGGGAGGTACTCGGCAAGTACCACCCTCATGGTGATGCTTCCGTGTATGATACAATGGTTCGTATGGCTCAGGAGTGGAGCCTGAGATATCCGCTGGTGGATGGACAAGGAAACTTCGGCTCAATGGATGGTGATAGCCCGGCAGCTATGCGTTATACCGAAGCCCGTTTCCGAAGGGTGGCGGATGAAATTGTCGGAGACCTGGACAAAGACACTGTTGATTTTCAACTCAATTTTGACGACTCACTGGAAGAGCCCAGCGTAATGCCGACCAAATTCCCCAACCTCTTGGTGAATGGAGCCAGCGGCATTGCCGTTGGTATGGCCACTAATATGATGCCGCACAACCTCACAGAAGTGTGCGATGCCATCATGGCTACAGTAGATAACCCGGCTATTGATGTGGAAGAACTCATGCAGTTCGTCAAAGCGCCAGACTTTCCAACCGGTGGTATCATTTATGGCCTCTCTGGCGTAAAAGAAGGCTTCCGTACTGGCCGTGGACGAGTAGTGGTACGGGCTAAAACAGAAATTGAAACGGATTCCAAAGGGAGGGAAAGTATCGTTGTGACCGAAATCCCATACCAAATAAACAAGGCCATGCTGATCGCAAAAATTGCGGAACTGGTCAACGAAAAGAGAATCCTGGGTATTTCTGATGTTAGTGATCAGTCAAACCGGGAAGGTGTTCGGGTGGTTATTGAAATCAAACGTGATGCGGCAGCAAACGTTATCCTGAGTCAGCTCTTTAAACTGACGCCTCTGCAAACTTCTTACGGGATCAATAATATTGCCCTGGTGAATGGCCGGCCCAGAACGCTGAACCTGAAGGACCAGGTGGAAGAATTCATCAAATTCCGTCTGGATGTCATCGTTCGCCGTACCAAATTTGAATTGCGCAAAGCTGAAGAGCGTGCGCATATTCTGGAAGGGTTGCTTATTGCACTTGATCACCTGGATGAAGTAATTAAGCTGATTAGGGCTTCCAAAGATGCAGATGAAGCAAGAGAAGGCCTCATAACCAAATTTGGCCTTACAGAAATTCAGGCTAAGGCTATTCTGGCTATGCGCTTGCAGCAATTAACAGGCCTTGAGCGCGACAAGATCAAGCTGGAATACGAAGAACTGATGAAGCGTATTGCAGAGTTAAAGGCCATTCTGGCCGACGAAGGCCTGCGGCGCAACATTGTTAAAAATGAAACACTGGAAATCCGGGATCGCTATGGCGACGAGCGTCGTACTTCCATCGAGATCGATGAGGCGGATATCAGCATTGAAGACCTGATTGAAGATGAGGAAGTAGTGATTACCATTAGTCACGCCGGCTATATCAAACGCACCCCCATTTCTGAATATCGCGCACAAGGTCGCGGTGGACGTGGCGCTCAGGGTGTGCGAACACGCGATGAGGATTTTGTTGAGCACATGTTCACGGCAACTACCCACCAGACACTGATCCTGTTTACGGAAAGTGGACGGTGTTTTTGGCTAAAGGTGTATGAAATCCCAGAAGGAGCTAAAACTACAGCAGGCCGCGTTATCCAAAATTTGCTCAATATTCCTAAAGAGGATAAGGTACGTGCCTTTATCATTGTTCGAAAACTTGATGATGAAGAGTTCCTCAACAATAACTATATTACGTTCTGCACCCGTCGGGGGCAAATCAAAAAGACTCTTCTGGAAGCATATTCCCGTCCAAGGCAGGGTGGTATTAATGCCATTGAAATCAATGAAGGCGACGCATTAATCGAAGCAAGGCTTACCAATGGCAAAAACGAGGTGATCCTGGCGGTAAAAAGTGGCAAGGCCATCCGCTTCAATGAACAGGACGTACGTCCAATGGGACGTACAGCTGCCGGTGTACGCGGTATTTATGTAGACGATAAAGGAGGTGATGCCGTTGTTGGTATGGTTTGTATAGACCCTGATGACACCACCACATCCATCCTGGTTGTATCAGAAAATGGCATGGGCAAGCGCTCAGCACTGGAAGACTATAGAGTTCAAAGCCGTGGCGGTAAAGGGGTGAAAACGATTAATGTTACGGCAAAAACAGGGAATCTTGTGGGGATTAAAACAGTGACTGACTCTGATGATCTAATGATCACCACTACTTCCGGTATTACCATTCGTACGGCAGCTGATGAGCTCCGGGTTATGGGTCGTGCCACACAAGGTGTAAAATTGATCCGGCTCGAGGATGGAGATTCTATAGCAGATGTGACCGTTGTGGCTACTGCAGAGGAAGAGCCTAAAATGCCCTATGAGGGAGTGGCCGAGGAAACTCAAAGCGAAGAATAGGGTGCTATTGGTCACCTGATTTAAAACTTAATTTGTGCATTAACAAGATGTTGTAAATCATTTTTGATGTTTTTACGTCTTGTAGAATAGACTTGTTGTGATGGGGGCGTTTGTGCGAGGTGGCAGCAAATTTTATTTTAGACAAGGCGAAATTTGCAGTCGCATGCGGGCAATTCGGCGTCCCGAGTACTCGGGACAACGTCGTTTAAAAGAAAATTTGGCCGCATCGCGCAAACAGTACCCCGTCGCAACAAGTCTAATGAAATCAACCTATTAAATTTTGTCCAAGACAATGAAAAAAGTCCTTTTCGCCCTAGCAAGTATTCTTTTGACCGTTGGAATTGCACAAGCTCAGGAAGACGGTCCTAAACTTGCCAAATCAGCCGGTAAAGCACTGGCAGCATACAATCAGGACCCTGCTGGCAACGGTGCTAAGCTGACAGAAGCTGCAACTAAAATTGAGCAGGCGTTACAAACTTCTGAAGCTCAGGCGCTTGCATCTGCGTGGATCATCAAGGGAGACATTTACAGCACTCGTCTGCAAAATGAATTGATGATGCAAAGCGTGAATCCAAATGCCAAACTTTCCGGAGACAACGACGCATTGGAATCCATCTATGCTTATAAAAAAGCACTGGAAGTTCCTACCGTTAAAAAATTCGAGAAAGAGCAGGCTATTGATGGTATTGCATTGATGCAACCTCAGGTGGTAAATATTGGGGTAGCTAAATATAACGCCAAAGACTATGGCAAAGCTTTTCTGGCATTCAAAGCATCCATCGATGCGCATGACTTGTTGAAAGCCAATAAGAAAAAGAGTATCCTGGATGAAGCTAAAGAGTACAACGATCAGGTATATTTCACAGGGTTGCTTGCTTCCCTTGCTAAACAATGTGCTGATGCGGTGCCTTTCTTTGAACTTCTTTACAATAAAGGCACGGATAGTGTTGCCGTTTATGAAGGCTTATACAACTGCCGCACGGAATTGAAGGACGAGGCGGGCGCCTTAAAGATACTTCAGGAAGGCCGGAAAAAGTTTCCTGAGGAGGGTTCTTTGCTTTTCGCAGAGATCAATTACTACCTGGGTAAAGGTCGCTTGAATGAATTGACTGGATCTTTGGACCAAGCCATCAAGAAGGAGCCAAACAATGCTAATCTGTACCGGGTATTGGGCGATGTCTACAACAACCTCTTCACAACCGTGTTGGAGGATACCGTTCAAGCCCGCGACCAACGTGCTCCCAAACTGAAAGAGTATGGTGATATGGCCAAGAAAAATTACAAATTGGCCATTGAAAAAGACCCTACCAATGTTGACTTTAATTATTCCATGGGCGCCTTGTTGTACAATGAAACCAACATCATTGCTCAGGAAATGAATGCAACCAGCTTTGCAACAAAGGATGGGCAAAAACGCTATGCTGAGCTAAAAGCACAAATGTTGGTTGGCGTTGACGAAGCATTGAAGTATTTCCAAAAGGCTGAAAGTCTTGATCCCAGTGATCAAAATGTGTTGGCAGCCCTTCTGCAGGCTTATGGCCGAAAAGAAGATGATCAACTCTACATGGTGTTCAAAAAACGTCTGGATGTAGTGAAGAAAGGCGGCAAAAACACGGAGGCTTATTTCAAAAACTAAGCACTATATTGGTTTTCGTAGGGGTCGAAGGGTTATACTGGAAACGCCGAAAAAAAATAGGAGGGGGCAACCGCCCCTTCCTATTTTTTTTTCGTAAAACCGCTGGTGTTGCCTACAAATATCAAAAAACAAAAGAAAAGCTCTATTCGCTCCTGGTTAGCAACATAAGGGAAGACTTATGTTCAACAAACTATAGCGTTGTGCCGCCCCAAAATTTGAGGTGACCCAAGTTTACTGTCTTAAACTTTTGCCCATCAAAAATCTGTAAAGTACTCTTTCGCCCGCCGGCCAAGGTTTCGTTGTACACCAGTGGCATCGTGGTAATTGTCGCCATCAATATACTCAGTAGGATTGCGATTATAGAGTTTACGTTCCCATTTGGGGTCCTGGATTTCGCCACGCGCCGTAGAGTGAAGGGTAATATAATCCTCCCCTGCCAGAGAAGGGTTATAGAAAAGGAACTTTACATTGGTTTGTTTGGTTTTTGGAAAGTTGTAGTAAATCCAGATTTCATAAGGGCAAGCGCCAGGCTCATCTTCCACGTGTACCAAATCATCAGGAGCTCCAAAGCGCAGGTAAGCTCGTCCGCGATCTGTTTCAAAGCCATAACGGAATCCGCTGCGGAATTTTTGGTGTACGGCATTTACCAGGTTCATATACTTGTTATAAGCACCTTCCGGATCGTTCGGGTCTTCGCGTACAAAATGCCTGAATACAAAGAAACGCTTGTTAGAAAGGCTGGTATCCCGGCTTACACTATTTAAAATTTGAGCATCGTCACCCAACACAATGGGTGAAAGGGCAGCAAGAGCGTAGGTCAATTGTTTGGCATCCAATTTTTGGGTAAATTGTTGCATCAAAGCCTCATCCGTAATCTCTTCATCATTATAGTACAAGTATGGATTGCTACGCTGAAAGAATTGGGTACGGCTTGCAAGCAGTTCATTGGCATTATTCCGGGCTTCTACCGTCAGAAAATAATTGCCGCTTTCAAATTTACTAATATCCAATTGCACCAACATGGCATCGATATCGCCCGGTTTTTTGCGCTGACTACCCGTTGAGACCAGGTTTCTGCTTCCGGTGCCTTTATCCTGTTCAACAAAATACCGAAGCAGGTAATCGCCTTCCAAAATGCTTTTATTCGCACGGTAAATCTCCAAATAAAAAGCCAGGCGTGAGCTTCCTTTTTCATAAAAACAAAACGGCAAGGGCTCCATGTAAAAGCCGTTTTTATTAAAAGCACCCGGCGCATCGTCTTTTTTATATTGACGAAGCAGTTGAATTTCTGACAAATAAATTTTTTCAGGGAAGTAAACCCGTAAAGGCGCCTTGTACTCATCCCGATTTTCAGTTGCATTAAGATCTTGGACCAGAATTTCCAGTTCATACGTGCCCTCTGTAATGGGAATTCGTTTCACATCTATCAAGCTTTGTGGCGCCTCAACAGGAGGACTCTGCAGGATATATTTTTCATATTTCACTACCTGCTCCCCTGTTTTTACCATGATCAGCACCTCGGCTCCTGCCTGAAGTTTTTCCCCATCTGTTTTTTGGTACCGAATGGAAACAGACGCAATTTCCAGATTCACTTCCAGATATGGTTTGTTGTCTGGCGTATTGTAAACGGCATAGGAAACCCCAAGGTCAAGTGCCTCGATCGATAATGGTAAACATGCCAGTAACAGGGTTATGTAGTTGTGTTTGAAAGTCAGGTTTTTCATAACTTTTGTTTGTGTTAGGTAACAATGTAGGCCCTAATGGCAGCACTAAGACAAGGCTTTGAGGTAATTGGTTCAAATGTAGCGTAGTTTAGCTAAAGCAAAAAGACAATAACTGACATAAGTCAGGTTTCAGAGGTTGGCCTTTTATCCGAATCTTCATACTGATTTACATGTCTCGCCATTTTCTTCAACTTATTTCTTAACCACCAAATCAACCACATAAACCCTATAAACCCTACTGATTTCTAATTTTCACGGCATTCCAGGACCACCAAATGGCTGCGAATCCGACCATAGCAAAGGCCATCGGCAGGCTCCAGGCCTTGGCTACAAAGCCGATTAAAACCGGTCCTCCAAAGAATCCCATCATAGCAAAGGTGTTCATAGTAGCCAATCCCGCTCCATCAGCCATTCCGGGCACTTTGGCTGATGCTGCATACAAAACAGGGGCTCCCAGAGAGACACCTGCTCCAACCATGGCGAACCATACCAATGCCCAGGGCATTACAGGCAGGAAGGCCAGGAGTAGCATCCCTGCCGCTGCAATAGCGCCACAAATCCGGAGCATTTTAGGGGCGCCGAAATTAGCAATAAGGCCATCGCCAAAAAAGCGGCCACCCGCCATGAAAAGGGCATATGCTGAAAATCCCCATCCCACTGCATACGGTTCACTATGTACTACTTCTCGTAAAAAAACCGCCGACCAGTCTGCCATGGTGCCTTCCGTGATATTCGTGCAAAGGCTGAGTAAAATGATAGTCCACAGGGCAGCACTAGGCCAGGCAAATTTTTGTCCTGCCTGTGCTTTGCGCTCATGTTTTTCCCGGGATTCCAGGGGGAGTAAGTGCGTTCGAAGCAGAAAAGAGACTATGAATACCAGCATGGCTACACCTCCGGACCACATGGCTGGGGCGATTCCCAAGCCTATGCCGGCGCTGGCCAGCGCAGAACCAGCCATCGCACCGGCAGACCATAAACCATGACTGGTTGCCATGATGCGCGTCTGATCCCGAATTTCTACTTTGGTGGCACAGGTATTAATAGCTACATTAATCGTGGCAAATCCGGCGCCTGCAATGAATAAAGCCAGTCCAAGCAAGGCTATATTTGGCGACAGCATGGGTAAAGTAAAGAAGGCTGCAGTGAGTGCCAGACTTAACAAGGCAGTAACCGGAGCACCCAGTCTATGTAATATAGGCACGGAAAAAGGGTTCATAATTAATACTCCACCTTGAAGGGAAAGTAGTAATAAACCCAGTTCGGCCTCATCCAGTCCAAACTTGAGTTTAACGAAGGGTATCATGGCCGCCCAGGTGCCAAATAGAAATCCCTTGGAGGCGAATACCGTTCCAATAGTTCTGTAAGTGCGGTTGCAGGCGTAAGAAATCAGGTGATCAATCATTCTGAAAAACAAAACGGCCTCCGAAATGGTCGGAAGCCGCTTTGTAAGGGCAAAGATAATGGGTATCCTGAATGCTTAGGTTATGTTTAAGTAGCCAGAATATTTTTGTCGAAGGATACCTTAATCTAGTGGTTCTCCCACTTAGTTACTTTTTGAATCTTTCCACTCGTTGGTCGCCGATATACAACGTATAGTCGCCTTTAGGAAGCGTTTCGATACTTAAAAACCATTCTGCGCATTTGGATGAAAAGCATTTTTCAATAACGGCTTCACCAGCCGCATTGCAAACTTTGATCTTCAGGCATTTCATCGGCATTTCATCGGCTACCAGGTAAATCCTTTTTTGAGAAAAGACCACTTTGATGTCCAAAGGATTTCCACCAGCGTTGAGGGCTTCGGTGGTGGTTTCAGTAGCGGTGACAGGCGAACATTCACAAAGTTCGCCTGTTCCAGCGGCAGAATAATTGGTAGCTTGAGCTTGCGTCAGTACCAGGAAAAAAGTGAGCACAGCAAAAAGTTTCGTTTTCATAATTCAAAGCTTAATTAGTTGTCAAAAATCGAACTGATAGACAAAGGTTCACTTAAAATGGTTGCACCTGTGCGGGTAAAAACGATAGATCGTTGATTTTTACGGATGAACAACCATTTTGTGGGTTCCAATTATTCCAGTTCTTACCAGACTTTTGAGCGCTTGATTTTGTTACAAAATTCTAATACACCATGAAGTTTTATTTTACTGTTTTATTGGGGCTTGTTGTTCAGGTTCTTTGGGCGCAGCGCCCAGCTTCTGCGGATACTGCTTATGTCCGTACCCACTACACGAAAAGGGAGGTCATGATTCCGATGCGTGATGGTAAACAGCTGTTCACTTCTATCTATTCACCCAAAGATCAAACCCGAACCTATCCGGTCATTATGCGGCGCACCCCATATTCCTGCTCTCCATATGGTGCCGACAGCTATCCGTATTCTTTTCAAAACATGAATCTGGCTAAAACCGGTTACATCTTTGTGTTTCAGGATGTAAGAGGCAAATACATGAGTGAAGGGGAGTTTGTAGATGTTCGTCCTTTCCGTACCGGATCAAAAGGTAAAACTGATGTAGATGAGGCTACAGATACCTATGATACAGTGGATTGGCTGCTTAAAAACGTTTCCAATAATAATGGCAGGGTAGGGGTCATGGGAATTTCCTATCCCGGTTTTTATGCTACGATGGCTATTCTAGCCGGACATCCAGCCATCAAGGCAGTTTCTCCTCAGGCTCCTGTTACAGATTGGTTCATAGGCGATGATTTTCATCACAATGGGGCCTTTATGCTTATGGATGGATTCTCGTTTTATTCCGGTTTTGGGAAACCCCGCCCTAATCCAACCACGGAAGGTCAGCCAGGTTTTAATGCCTGGAATACACCGGATAATTATGATTTTTATCTGAACGCAGGTGCTCTTCGGAATTTTGGGACAAAGTATGGCATGAATCAGATCCCGTTTTGGAACGAGTTGATGTCACATCCCAATTATGATGCCTGGTGGCAGGCTCGAAACCCGCGTCCGCATCTCAAAAATATTAAACCGGCGGTTATGACTGTAGGTGGGTTGTTTGATGCAGAGGATTGCTGGGGTGCCTGGAATACCTATAAATCGTTGGAAACACAGAACCCGGCTTCTCATTCCAATCGTGTAGTGATGGGGCCATGGGTTCATGGTGGCTGGGCGCGCGGTACAGGCGAAAAACTCGGAAATGTCCATTTTGGCTCCGCAACCAGTCCATTTTATGAAAAAGAGATAGAATTCAAGTTTTTTGAATACTATCTTAAAGATCAAGGTACTATGGATTTGCCGGAGGCGTACGTATTTGAAACCGGCAGCAATCAATGGAAAACCTATGAAAGCTGGCCCCCCAAGGGTGCCACCCAACAGAAGTTTTATTTCCACGATAAAGGGAAATTGTCAACACAGTCGCCATCTGGTAATGCCGGATTTGATCAATACATCAGTGATCCTGCCAAACCGGTACCCTACACGGAGGACGTGCATTTGCGGAGAACCCGGGAGTATATGACGGATGATCAGCGGTTTGCCGCCAGAAGGCCGGATGTTCTGGTATATGAAACGGAAGTGCTGCAACAACCCATTACCGTTACAGGAACAGTGATTGCTGATTTGTGGACCAGCTTGAGTACCACGGATGCTGATTTTGTGGTTAAATTGATTGATGTATTTCCTGATACGATGAAAGCAGAGAACAAAAACGTGCCATTGGGTGGGTATCAGATGTTGGTAAGGGGGGAGATTTTTCGTGGACGTTACCGGGAAAGTTTTGAATCTCCCAAAGCGTTTGAGCCTAATCGGGTAACACAGGTGAAGTTTGAGTTGCCGGATGTATCGCATACCTTCCTCCCGGGTCACCAGCTCATGATTCAGGTGCAAAGCAGCTGGTTTCCGCTGGCCGACCGTAATCCGCAGCAGTTTGTGAATATTTATGAAGCCAGGGATGAAGACTTTGTACCCTGTACGATTCAGATGCATCATTCTGCAACGGGGGCATCAGGGGTGATATTGCCCGTTTTAAAACAATAAAGTGGGATTCGAAAAACACCTTATTCATAAAACACAAGAGCCATTCCATGAACGGGATGGCTCTTGCTTTTCTTCTTTATTTGATGATTTTTACCGTCTATTTGCGGTTGAAGACCACTTTGTAGCGCTTGTTATCTGGTTCTACAATTTCAGCTGTCATACTTGATTCCGTAAGCGTGGTAATTTCCCAGGTTTTTTCCTCTCCGGTGTTATACACCAGGGTAATATCTTGTTTGGGATCATCTTCCGTCCAATCCCCGCTGTAAGATTGAACCACCGGATTAGAAAGTGGAATAATGGTGGTTACATCCAGATTGAACTCATTAGACGATTGAAGGTCCAGGTCAAAAACAAAAGAGCCGGTTACATTTTGGTCGGCTACGGTGACCTCTACGGATTGCCAGTTCCCAACCAACTGATCTTTGAAGGTTTGTTCTTTTTTACAGGAGATAAAAGCGGGAGCCAGCAAAAGGAAAGCCGCAAGATTCAAAACTGCGTTTTTCATGATGAATGAAGATTGATAAGGTGAAATGGAATGGACCACTATTGATCCGTTTGTAATCGGTTTGTCTATAAATGCGCTCAACGCAGAAAATATTCCATTGCTCATGCTGGTTTAACGCAATGCTAAGACTGGTTATTAAGAAATTGTTTACAAATGAGGCGTCTCATGGTCCTAGACCTCGTAGGTTTCGAAAACCTACGAGGTCTTGAACCAAAATGTCTATTAGTGTGCGCCTCAACTTCTCCACATACCCAAATATAACCCAATCATTCCATTTTTACAAACCTCCCACTCAAAGTACGTCCTTCTGATTGTACGCTCACCCAATACAATCCGGCAGGCATAGCGGCAATGGGTAAGGAAACCGCCGCTCCCGGGGCCGACCGGATATTTGACGGGAAGTTCAGCACAAGTTTGCCGGTAGCATCCAACACCTGTGCGGCCTCTACCGCCCCGGCCACTTGTAAGTGCAATATTTCTCCGGCCGGATTGGGCCATAACTGAAGTTCCGGGTGTGCTTGCTCCAGCTCCTGCACCGCCGAAACGGGCGCAGAACAGGTATCTGTGGAGTGATCGCCCACCCATTTGGCAAAGTAGCGGCAGGGTTGGTTGTCTACTTCAGTGAAGCCACCCCCAATATAGATTTCTCCGTTGTATGCTTCTATACTGCTTATTTTGTTGTTAAAAACACTGTTGCCCACGGTGCACCAGCGTTCGCCGTCCCAGGTTGCGATGTTATTGGCAGCAAGTCCATCGCCCACACAGCTGAAGGCGCCCACTACATAAAGTTTACCGTCATAAACCATCATATCTACTGCAATATCATCTGAGTTGCAGAGTCCGCCGCCTACATCCCTCCATTGTACTCCATCCCAACGCATTATTTTATTGCCTGCGTTACCTACCTCTGATCTGAAGCTGCCACATACGTATAGTTCATTTTTATATACGATCATCTCCAAAATTTCTGAATCTCCTCCCGACAATCCCGCTCCAACCTTTTTCCAGGTTGCGTCCTCCAGTTTTGCAATGCTGTGATTGATTTCCCCGTTGAGGTTGTGATGGAAGTTTCCTCCAACATACAACTCGTTCTTATAAAATACACATCTGTAATTCAGAGGGATTTCTCCAAGAAGCACATTTGGCGGAAAAGCTAAGCCAGTCCACTGGATACCATCCCAGTATGCTACGGAATTACAAGTATCGCCTCCCGCAAATCTGAAGGATCCAACCACAAATAACTTGTCGTCAAATACACACCCTCCCCAGGCTGCGGCGTATCCATCTTCGCTTTGTAAACTACCGCCAAGCGGCAGCCAATCTTGCCCATCCCATTTAGCAATGCCATTGGAGTACTGCCCATCAATTTCTTTGAAAGCGCTTCCCACATAAAGCTCATTTCGGTATCCAACGATCAATGGCTTGGCATGACATACATTCACACCACAAGCATCATACAAGCCATCTTTCAATTCAGCCAAGTGTAGCCCATCCCAACTACAAATGCCATTCATAGTATCTAAATCGCTCCATTTAAAGCTTCCGCCTACATAAAGTAAATGTGAAGAAGTATCGCCATAAAGGCTGTTCACTGCTCTGTTGAAATTTCCCAATGCTTGCCAGTTTTGGGAAAAAAGCAGTGTGCAGCTCATCGAGCAGAATATCAGCAAAATGTACTTATTCATTTTTGTAAATATTTAAATGTCAATGTATTAAGGCTCGCACTATAGCAAGTCTGAACGGAACTTGTTTTATATTTTTACAAACCTGCCCACTAAAGTTCGACCCTCTGCTTGCACACGCAAGAAATACAATCCGGCAGGAATAGCGGCAATGGGTAAGGAAACCGCCGCGCCCGGGGCCGACCGGATATTTGACGGGAAGTTCAGCACAAGTTTGCCGGTAGCATCCAACACCTGTGCGGCCTCCACCGCCCCGGCCACTTGTAAGTGCAATATTTCTCCGGCCGGATTGGGCCATAACTGAAGTTCCGGGTGTGCTTGCTCCAGCTCCTGCACCGCCGAAACGGGCGCAGAACAGGTATCGGTGGAGTGATCGCCTACCCATTTGGCGAACCACCATACAGGTTGCCCGTCAATATGGTTAAAACCTCCTCCAACATAAAGCTCATCCTTCCAAAAGGATATGGCCGTTATTTTGTTGTCGAAATAACTGTTCCCAACACTGCACCACCGTTCTCCATCCCAGGTAGCGATGTTGCTTACGGGAAGTCCATCTGCAACGCAGTTGAAAATGCCAATAACATAAAGTTTGCCGTCGTGAATGAGCAAGTCGTTTGCATCGGCATTGGGCTCGCAAAATCCACCCCCAACTTCTTTCCATTGAACTCCATCCCAGCGCATAATCTTGTTGCCAACATTGCCGTCTATTTTTCGGAAAGACCCACATACATAAAGTTCATCTTTGTACACGATCATGTCTTTGATGCCATGCCAGCCAAACCCTTTGATTCCCTCGCCAACAGCAGACCATGTTTGCCCGTCATATTGCACAATATCCAGAATAAATCCATCTTCAACGGCAAACTGAAAACCGCCCCCAACATAAAGCTTCTCCTGATACCAGACGGCATCCTGAATCAATGGAAAATCGTCAGGATAAAGAGGCCGTCTCATAAGTAACATTGTGAGTCGGCCTTTTTTGTGTTTACTGAGTTACAGCTTCGAATTGTAATTTTCTGTAGCATGGCGCTCCAGGGTTCAGGAGAGGTTCAAAAAGGCTTAAAA
>JBIKUE010000025.1:0-45745 GCA_044347755.1 Saprospiraceae bacterium | reverse complement strand
ATCCAAAGGCACATTTAGGATGCGGTGGCTAAAAAATGGGAAGCGGCCGGGAAATAAGGCTGGTGCCAATCTTACCCGTGGAAAAGCGCAGCAATACTCTTGTGCTCCACCGTATTTCGGATGGCGCGGGCAAATAGATTGGCCGTTGAAAGCACCTTTATTTTGGGTTCGTGAAGATCAGCCCTGAGTGGAATGGTATCACAAACAATCAGCTCCGACAGTTTGGAATTGGCAATATTCTCATAGGCTTTACCAGACAATACCGGGTGGGTGCAAATAGCGCGAACAGAGTTGGCGCCCTTTTCAAGCAGTGCATCAGCAGCCTTACAGAGCGTGCCGGCGGTATCCACCAGATCGTCTACCAGGATCACATCTGCTCCCTTGACATCTCCGATAACCGTCATGGCTGCCACTTCATTGGCTTTGGTCCGGTATTTATCACAGATGACCAGTTCTCGTCCGAAATGTTTGGCGTAGATACGCGCTCTTTTTACTCCACCTACATCGGGGCTGGCAAAAATGACTTTTGAAAGGTCCTGTTTTTCCAAATAAGGAATGTAAATGGCCTCGGAACGCAGGTGATCCACCGGAATATCAAAAAATCCCTGCACCTGATCAGCGTGTAGATCCATGGTCATGATACGGTCTACACCAGTGGCTGTAAACATATTAGCCATCAATTTTGCGCTGATTGGAACACGTGGTTTGTCCTTTCTATCCTGCCGGGCGTACCCAAAGTAAGGCACAACGGCAGTAATATAACCGGCCGAAGCTCTTCTGGCGGTGTCAATCCAAAGCAGCAATTCCACAAAATTGTCGTGTGGCTGGCAGGTGCTTTGAATAAAAAAAGTATAAGCTCCACGCACACTTTCATTGATGATGGTTTGCATCTCGCCGTCGCTGAATCTGGCCAGCGAGGTGTCGCCTAAAGGAGCATCGTATTGACGGGCGATATCTTTGGATAGTTCTTTGGAGGCAGTGCAGGCAAAAAGTTTGACTTCAGGCACGATGGTGTCGGTTGGTAAGTGATCAGTAAGATTTGTTTGACCGGAAGCGGGCAGGTTAGCTGGCGATTTTTCCAAGGGATGAAATTTCAGGCAAAGGTAGAAACTAGTAGTGAACTTAGCGCATGTTGGGGATTTTCTGCTGGTATCAAAAAAGAACCGTTTTTGGCCCGGCAAGAAAATCCCCAACTCACCTTTATATCCTGAATCTTAGGTTTGAACAAGCGGGCATCTTTGCTATTTCTGACATTTTTATCAGGTACTTGTTCAAGCAGACACGCATATACTACCTTTGGCAGCCTTACCTGATGTCTGAAGGTAAACCGGATGCCTTGTTTTTCTGTTATTCGGTCTGCATTCAGGTGTATGGCCTGCTAAATTATGTTTCACCAAATCTTTCTGTCTGGCAAATGAACCGACCTTTCCATGTTACACGCCTTTGGCTGCTGACCTTCCTGTTCGCTTTTGTTGCAATGGGGCTCACAGCGCAAGACCGCAGCCCGCGCGAAACGGCACTGCGTTTTTTGCAGGAAAATCCAGTTAAATTTGAACTCTCCAAAAACGACGTTGCTGATGTAAAAGTGGTGCGCGAGTACCGCACCAAACACAACGGTGTTAACCACGTGTGGGTGCAGCAACAGCACCGTGGCATTCCGGTGTTCAACGCCTTGTTTGGCTTGCACGTGAAACCTTCCGGCGAAGTAATGCACGTGGGTCACCGTTTTGTACACGAACTGGGCAATCGGGTTAATTCCGAAATGCCATCTATCAGTGCTGCAAAAGCGCTGGAACTGGCTATGGCAGAACTGGGCTTTACCGGATTCCCGGTGCCAGGTCTGCGTACCAAAATCAATGATCAAAACATGGTGTTTGAGCGCGGTGCAATTTCCCGCACGGAAATCCCGATGACAGCCGCTTATGTACTGGCTAACAACGGAACCGTTCGCCTTTCCTGGCAAATGGTGATTGATCAGGCTAATACTCCCGACTTGTGGACCATCACAGTAGATGCTCAAAATGGCATGATTTCCACCAAACTGAATCATACCAACTATTGCAACCTCGGCCATCCACATCGCGATGGAACAACGAAATGCAAAGAAACTGCCCATCAGGAAGCGCCTGCCGCTCCGGAAAAGAAAAGCGAGCTGCTGATGGATGAAAAATACAACGTATTTGCACTTCCGCTGGAAAGCCCAAGTCATGGTAACCGCAGCATTGTAACCAATCCTGCTGATTTGCAAGCGTCTCCTTATAGCTGGCTGGATACCGATGGCGCACCAGGTGGTGAATACACCTATACCCGCGGTAATAACGTCTGGGCTTTCGACGACAGTGCTAACGACGACACACCAGACCCAACCGAATCCGCACAGGGTGGAGCAGGGCTGAATTTTGATTTCCCATACGACCCGAATGCGGAGCCGGTGGTGAATCTGGATGCAGCTGTTACCAACCTGTTCTATATGAATAATATGATCCACGACGTTTACTATCGTTATGGATTTGATGAGCAGGCAGGGAACTTCCAGGTAAACAACTATGGCAAAGGCGGTTTGGGCAACGACGAAGTATACGCTCAGGCCATTGACGGCAGCGGCACTAACAATGCCAATTTCTCCACGCCTCCGGATGGAAGCAACGGTCGCATGCAGATGTACGTATGGGATCGTGCAGGCGGAAAGATCATCAACGTGAACGGCCCGGCGCCTGTTATTGGAAACTACGGAGGTTCATCTTCTGACGGCAATGGCTGGGGCGGCGCCATCACCACTACCCCGGTAACCGGCGATGTGGTGGTAGTAACCGATGGATCTGCGGACCCTACTCAGGGCTGCAATCCGCCTGTGAACGATGTAGCTGGTAAAATTGTGATGGTAGACCGCGGAACCTGCCAGTTTGGCGCAAAAGCCCTGAATGTGGAGCAAGCTGGCGCTATCGCCTGCATCATCTGCAATTTTGAAGATGCAACCCTGGGTATGGCTGCAGGTACTGTGGGCGCACAGGTGACCATTCCGGTAGTGATGATGAAAAAGTCAGACTGTGATCTCTTGCGTCAATATGCAGGCGCCGGTCTGAATATCTCTATTGGCTTGCCGAACATCACCGGCCCTGCACAGCGCGATGGCGATTTTGACAACGGTATCATTGCGCACGAATTCCACCACGGTATTTCTAACCGCCTCACAGGCAACGGTTTCAGCTGCCTGGGCAATGCTGAGCAAATGGGTGAAGGCTGGTCTGACTGGGCCGGCCTCGTACTGTCGCTGGAGCCTGGTGATCAGGGCGGCGATAAACGCGGTATTGGTACCTTCGCCTTGTATCAGGAAACAGACGGACAAGGTATCCGTCGCTATCCATATTCTACGGATATGTCCATTTCACCACTCACGTACAGTGCGGTGCCTTCCAGCGCTATCCCACACGGAGTAGGTGAAGTCTGGTCCAATATGATCTGGGACCTTCACTGGGCAATGATTGAAAAATATGGCTACGATGCCGATATCAATAACCCCAACAGCGGCAATTTCCGCGCGATGCAATTGGTAGTAGACGGCATGAAAATGCAGCCATGCAATCCTGGCTTCATTGATGGCCGCGATGCCATTATGATGGCGGATATCATCAACTATAATGGTGCAGATACCTGCCTGATTTCCTCCGTATTTGCGCGCCGGGGCCTTGGTTACCTGGCCAGTCAGGGAGAATCCAGCAGCGCTGGCGATGGCATTGAAAACTTCGATCCGATCCCAACCTGTATCAAGGAGCTGAAGATCAAAAAAGTGACCTCAACGCCTACAATTACACCTGGTGACAATGTTTCTTTTGAAATTACAGTCACCAACCACAAAGACGAAGAAGCCGCCAACGTGGTGGTTACGGATGAGCTGCCAAACGGACTTACCCTGGTAAGTGCCTCTAATGGAGGAACCGTAGTGGGCGGTAAAGTGACCTGGAACCTTGGCTCAATGCCAAGCGGACAGGTACGTACGCTTACCTATACTGCTAAAAGTAGCGCTGCCCTCGGCTCCAACCGCTATTTCCAGGATTTACTGGAAACGGAAGATGAATGGTACTCCAATCTGGTAGATCTGAATACCGGAGAAATCTTCATTCTTCAGGGTGATGTATTCCACCCTGGAAGCGGTACCAAAGCATGGGCTGGACGCAGTGTAGCGATCGAATCCGACTTTAGCCTGGAAAATACGTTTACCATTAACGTAACGGGCGCTAAGCCTGCCATGCGTTTCTGGCACCAGTATAACACAGAGGCTGGTGTAGATGCCGGTTTCGTAGAAGTTCAGGATAAGGCTGATCCGTTGGGTCAGTGGCAACGCCTGCCCGAGGAAAAAGCTATTCGGGGTGGTTATGATGGCCAGGTACAGTATGCCACTTTTGCCATTCCATTCCTGTATGGCTTCCACGGCAATTCTAATGGCTGGAAGCAGTCCTATTTCGATTTGAGTGATTTTGCCGGAAAAGAGATTACGTTCCGTTTCCGTATGGGTTCTGACGTCAATACCGCGCCTATTGACGGCGCCTGGTACATTGACGAAGTAGAGCTCATGGATCTGTTCAATTATGCTGGTGAAGCATGCATCACCAGCGGATCAGATCAGGCTTGTGCTACTGCTCCAGAATATGGCGTAATCGTGAACCCTGCAACGGTAGCTACAGAAGAGCCAGGTCAGGCATTCATCCCAATAGCAGTTCAGCCAAATCCGGCAGATGTATTCCTGTCCATCACTTTTGGTCAGAGCCTGGAAGGTGAAGTGCAAACTTCACTGATCAATGCTGAAGGTCGTGTGGTACTTAGCCGCGCGGTACAAGGCGTTGGTGAAGGTCAGGTAGTTAACCTGAATGTACAACAAGTGCCAGCCGGCGTTTACACGCTCCGCATCCAGAATACTGCAGGCAGCAGCGTTCAGAAGGTGGTGATTAAGTAATGGGGATCGTGAGATCCTTTGAATAATTTGCAGCGGCTCTCCAAAAAGGGGGCCGCTGCTTTTTTTACTACTCTACCGGATATTATGCTTTCAGACCTCGTAGGTTTTCAAAACCTGCGAGGTCTGAAAGCACCATGTCCGGTAGCATTTTTTTACCCCTCAAGAGTTTTGAGCAGAAAAAAAATACTACCCCTGGTAACTTTTTTGCTATTTCAGCGTTTAAATAGTAACTTTCAACCTGGCGTTGAACCTGCTTACCCCCATTGCAACGCCGAGGCCTCAAAACCAAATTCCACTTGTTTTGCGTTCTTGGCGTACTTTGCGGTGAGTTTCACCCAAAACCTATCATTTTTAATCCGCGGAAATATCCGCTTAGTAAAACGATGACCAAGAAAAAGAAACAAGGCGGCAGAAAGCTGACCGCACAAGAACTCCAAATCCAAATCCTTAAATTTTTGCTCGGCCACCCCAAAAAACGTTTCGCGCCGAAGCAAATCACCGAACATCTCAAGGTAGACAACAATCGCGACTCCGCTGAACACGCACTGCAACAACTGGTGCTCAACGGAATGGCCACCGAATCCCCCGATGGCAAATTCGGCGTAGCGCTGGACCGTTTCAGCCCGGAAGAACCCAAAGCCTCCCCCAAACCAGAAAAAGAATCCTTCAAGGATTACAAAAACAAACCAACTACCCCCAAACCCAGCTCCAACCAACGCAAAATCATAGAAGGCCGGGTAGATATGACGCGCACCGGCGCAGCCTATATCGTATCTGAAATGATGGATACCGATGTATATGTGCCGGTTAAATACGTCAACAGTGCCCTGAACGGGGACACCGTTCGCGTTATGCTTTTTGCCGCTCCTCCGTTCCGGGGTAAACGCGGCGCACCTATACAGCGAAAACCGGAAGGAGAAATTATTGAGGTACTCAAACGCGCCAACGAATTTTTCATAGGAACCCTCCGGATCAGCCGTAAATACGCACTGTTTTTACCAGATAACCCCAATGTACCGACTGATATCTTCATTCCCATTGAATCTATTGCAGATGCTCAGGATGGCGATAAAGTAGTGGTAAAAGTGGTAGACTGGCAGGAAGGTAAAGGGCGGGTGCCTATCGGGAAAGTAACCCAGGCGCTTGGGAAAATTGGTGGCAATGATTTTGAGATGAAAAAAATCCTCATCAATGCCGGATTTCAACTCCAGCATTCCGAGGAAGCAGAACGGGAAGCTGAACGTATTCCGGATACCATATCTCCTCAGGAAATTGAACGGAGGCGTGACTTTCGGGATATCCTCACGTTTACCATCGACCCTGAAGACGCCAAAGATTTTGATGATGCCCTGAGTATCCGTCAACTGGAAAACGGGAACCTGGAAATTGGCGTTCACATTGCCGATGTAACCCATTACCTCAAACCTGATTCTGTTCTGGACCGGGAAGCTTTTGAGCGAAGTACCTCCGTGTATCTCGCCGACCGCTGCAACCCCATGTTGCCTGAAAAGCTGTCGAACAACCTCTGCTCTCTGGTGCCGGAACAAGACCGTCTCACCTTTTCGGCTGTTTTTACCTTTGATGCCAAAGACAAGCTGGTTTCCCGCTGGTTTGGCAAAACGGTGATACACTCGGCCAAACGCTTTACCTATGAAGAGGCGCAAACTATTTTGGAAAATAAACCATCTCCTGAATTGAAAGCGCATCCGCGTTTTAACGAGCTGGAATGGGCGCTGAAACATATGGACCGTCTGGCCAAAAAAATGCGGAAAGAGCGGGAGAAAAACGGCGCCATCGGTTTTGAAACAGAAGAAGTGCGCTTTAAGCTGGCTCCTGATGGCACACCATTGGAGGCATACGTGAAAGAACGCAAAGACACCAACCTGCTCATTGAAGACTTCATGCTGCTGGCGAACAAAGAAGTGGCTTTGTTTATGCAACCGCCCCTGAAAGCCAGGGAAGAGGATAAAGGACAAGCCGCCGGAAAAAGTGGTGCTCCTGTACCTTTTATTTTCCGGATACACGACCTGCCCGACATGGCCAAGGTGGCTGATTTTGCACGATTTGCCATGGAACTGGGTGTTCCGATGAAAACGGATACACCCAAACAGATTGCGCAATCGTTCAATGAGTTGATGAAAAAGGCCCGTACGGACGATCGTTTAAAAGTACTCGAACCACTGGCCATCCGAACCATGGCCAAGGCAGTATATAGTCCTGAAAATATTGGTCACTACGGACTCGGATTTTCTCATTATTCCCACTTTACCTCACCAATACGGCGATATTCCGACGTACTGGCACACCGAATATTGGAGCGCAATCTGGACGGGAAAAACTACCGGGTAGATACAGCCAAGCTGGCTGAGCAGTGCAAGCATATCAGCAATCAGGAACGCAAAGCCGCTGAAGCCGAGCGCGAAAGCACCAAGTACAAACAGGCTGAATACCTTTCCAAACGCATCGGAGAAACCTTTGAAGGCGTCATCAGTGGAATCATTGACCGTGGGTTCTTTGTAGAGCTTATGGATTCCAGGGCAGAGGGGTTGGTAGACTTCAAATACCTCGACGATACCTATACGGTTGAAGAAGGCAATCTTCGTGCATCAGGACGCCGATATAAGCGGAGTTTTAAAATGGGCGATAAAATTAGGGTACGCATTGCAGCCGTAGACATAACCAAAAGACAGGTTGAAATGGAATTGGTAGAAAATTAGGGGTCATTACCAACCGCTGGCAGGAAATTTGCGTTTTAAACTGAGAGCCTCACTTTAAGTGAGACTCTCAGTTTATAAATGTATTTTCTCCCGGCAGAACGGCTGCGTTTATACCGCAATTTCAAATCCATTGAAGTCAGCGACTTCCATGCAGTCATTCATTTTTATGAGCAGCATGAGGATGCCATTCGTTCCCTGGATTTTGAGGAATACCTGGATTGCACGCTCATCTACACAGATGCCTTATACGAAGCAGCGGATCATGGCAAACATCAGGTGATGTGCGATCATCTGTTGGAAGTAGTCATCATGCAGAATGTTACGCAATGGGGCGGTGAAGATCTTTTTCACCAGCTATTGTTTAAAAAGGCCGCTTCTTTCTATTACCAGCAGGAATATCCAAAAGCAGAGCGTATCCTGAAGGAAATCATCCGTATCTATCCTTCCGACAAGCTGGCAGCATTATATCTCAACAAGGCATTGTTGCATCAAAAACCCAGGTGGTTGTTCCAGGCACGGGCAGCCATGGTGGGTTTTGCTTTTTTGGCAGTATTCGTTATTGCCCTCGAGATTCTGGCGGTTCCCCAGTTTTTTCCACATTTACTGGAGCCTATGCAGCAGGCACATCATTTATTTATAGCCCTGAGCCTGGCTTCACTTTCCCTGGGCGAAGCAGGTCATTCCCTCCGTTGCTGGTTTCTGGTGAGGCGTTTTGTACGGAGAGCAAAAGCGAATAAACAAAACCAGGCAGCATAAAAAAACGGCTCCGGACGCAGAGTCCGAAGCCGTCTGAGAGGTTAAGGGGGCTGAGTTATTCTTTATCAAAACGCATCTCCTGGATGCTGATGTTGGCGCCGTTCACCTTCAGGTAAAGATACACCCGGTAGCTCCCGGCTGTAGCAGAAAGATTACCGATACAGTATTGATCGCTGTTTTCGCGACTCTGGCCTTTGTGTACCTGGGCAAAAGCTTTGGGTTTGTTGGAATCAAAGAAACCTTTCAATACTTCCATCGCTTTGGCTTTTGCATACGTTTGTTCTTTATCCTGAATGGATATCTCCACGTTGTCAGCCAGATATTTGGACAATGCGTTCACATCGCCTGCGCCCAGGGCAGTAGAAATCGCTTCCAGAGCCGGGTTGTTTTGCTGATTGTTGGCAAAAGCGATTGCAGGAACGAGGAACATCAAAAAAATGAGATTCTTCATGTGTTGAAGCAAGTTTGGTTGTTAGTTCGTTGGTTTATAACGTTTTCTTTATTACGTTATTTCACAACAAAGTAACTGAGTATTAATACTTGTCGTTGTCAATACGAAGTTAACCCACTATTTGCTGCCCAACCAATCTTTGTGTAGTTAAAGTTTGAGCACTTTAACATAGCTGCGTTTACCGCTCTGCTCTATTTGCACAAAATATACGCCGGAATTCCAGTCGGCAACGGGAATGTTGGTTACAAATGATTCATTTTGAATCATTTGTGCGGATTCCCAAACCACTTTACCCGAAGCGTCAAAGGCTCTGAAACGATGCTCTCCTACACCAAGTTGTGTGCCTGAAAGTTGTAGTTGGTCAACTGCAGGATTGGGTGAGGCCGACCAGTTGGAAAAGGTTGTTGGAAGATCATTAGCAGAAGAACTGAATTCCGTCAGCTTCAAAGAATTGACTCCTGCACCATCACCACCGGTGCCACCGGTGCCATTTACGCCATTGCCGGAAGCATAAAATGTAACGCTGCCTGTACCACTTGGTGGCGCCGTCCAGGTTACATCAAAAGTATTGGTGCTTGAAATGTTGTTATGCTCCGCATAGGTGCGTCCATTGGGCAATGACGCAATTTTATAGTTGTTGGGATTTACATCGCTGAATCCGTCAAGGTCTGTGTTATCGCTGTCGCGCAGGGCGATCATTTGAAATCCATAGCCGGTCAGGCCGGGCCCAGTGGCATTAATGGTTACCCTGGCTTTGTAGTTTTTGCCTGGTATGTATTTGGTAACAGCGTTGTTGGTGCTATCCAGCACGGTGATGGTCAAGGTAGCCTGAATGGGGCCCTGATTGTGGCAAGCCTGGCATGTTTTGGGCTGTCCGTTTTGTGTTTCGTCGCCCGGGGCGCCGGTATTGCCGCGCTGGGCTTGAGATGCACGGCCGTTTTTGTTGCCAAGGAGTACCAGGGAGGAAAAGACTCCCAAAAAGAGGATAAAAACCAGACGGATCATAAGCGGAAAAAAAGGTTGGTGTGTATGTTTAGTCTGGTATGACAGTATTTCGGGGAAAAGGTTGAAAGGTGACGCCTGGAAATGTAAAAATTTGTCGGGGGTGAGCGGAATTTAGATGATTATATGCTACATTAGCCTGCCACCTCCCAACAAAAAAGCCGCCTTCCAAATGCTTGGAAAGCGGCTTGTAAGCATTTTGACGTTTTCGCATCAGTGATGTTCCTCGTGCTTGTTATGCTCTGCGTATTCGGCAATGAGTTTTGCCTGAATATCGGCTGGCACAGCACCATACTCGGCAAAGGTCATGGTGAACTTGGCTTTGCCTTGCGTGAGCGCGCGCAGGGTGGAGGAGTATTTATGCAGTTCCTTGAGCGGCACTTTGGCTTTGATTGACTGGTAATGCCCTTCCGTACCCATACCCATGATGATGGCGCGGCGGGTTTGCAAATCACCCATCACGTTGCCCATTACCTCGGAATCGCATAGCACTTCCAGGTCGTACACCGGCTCCAGAATCTGGGGCTTGGCGTCGTGGAAGGCCTCCTTAAAGGCCATGGTGGAAGCTATCTGGAAGGCCATATCGTTGGAGTCTACCGGGTGCATTTTACCGTCGTAAATGCTTACGCGCACGTCGCGGCAATAGGAGCCGGTACTCGGACCTTCTTCCATTTTGGCCATGATGCCTTTTTTGATGGCATTGGTGAAACGGGCATCGATGGAACCGCCCACAATAGCCCAGCAGAAAGAGAATTTTCCTCCCCATTTCAACTCGTCGACCTCTATGTTTTTGGTGGTCAGGTCGTGTGGTGCAGGCATACCATCATAGTAAGGTTCTATGCGCATGTGCACTTCGGCAAACTGACCGGCGCCACCTGATTGCTTTTTGTGGCGATAATCTTTATTGGCCTCTTTGGTAATGGTTTCCCGATAAGGAATACGCGGTTCAATGAATTCCAGTTTTACCCCAAAGTTTTGTTCCGCTTTGAAGCGTACAATATCCAGGTGCATTTCGCCCTGTCCCTGGATAATGGTTTGTTTGAGCTCAATACTTTGTTCCACCAGCAGCGTAGGATCTTCCTCCTGAATAGAATGCAGTGCATGAGCCATTTTTTCCACTTCGGCTTTACTTGGCGGCAACACCGCCATGCGAATACGGGAAGGCGGGAAGTGGATTTTTTCAATTTTCAGATCGGAGCCTTTCGGATTGAGGGTTTGATTGGTGTGTGAGCCTTTCAGCTTAACAGTGCAACCAATATCCCCAGCCTTGAACTCTTCCACCTGATCCCGGTTTTTGCCTTCACTTTCAAAAAGTTGGGAGAAGCGTTCTACCGTGCTGTTCTCCGCGTTGGTTAGTTCATCGCCTGATTTAATTGTGCCGGAGTATACTTTGAAATAGGAAACATTGCCCACTTTGGGCTCGTTTACCGTTTTAAAAATGAATATACAAGGACGCGCTGCAGGATCGCAGGGCTTGGTGCCGCCGCCTTCCAGTGATGCTGCCGGACGATCGGCCGGGCTTGGGCAGATATCATGAATAAAGCCCATTACGCGACCGCTACCCATGTCTTTCAGTCCGGAAACACAAAACAGTGGATAAAACTGCCGGTGTGCCAGGCCAATACTCAGACCTTTGGCCAGTTCTTCTTCGCTCAGATTGCCTTCTGCGAAGAACTTTTCCATCAGGCCTTCATCGTTTTCTGCGGCAGCTTCCACCAGCGCATTATGCCATTCATCAGCGCGGGCCTGGTGTTCAGCCGGAATAGGCTTCTTTTCCGGTTTTCCGCCACCCGCTGGGAATACATACATCACCATGCGGAGGGCATCTATAATGGCATTAAAGTTAGGGCCCTGATTGACCGGGAATTGCATGGGCAATACTCGGGAGCCAAAACGCTTGCGTGCCTGTTCCAGCGTCATGTCGAAATCAGCTTTTTCGTGGTCCAGTTGGTTTACCGCAAATAGCGTGGGGGTATCGTTCGTTTCAATATGTTCCCAAATCAGTTCTGTTCCTACCTCCACACCGCTACGTGCATTGAGGAGCATGATGGCGGTATCAGCCACCTTTAATGCTGTTACTACTTCCCCGGAAAAATCATCCAGCCCCGGCGTATCGAGGATGTTGATTTTGGTGTCTTTCCAGGTGCAATGAAGTACGGAGGCAAACAGTGAGTGTCCGCGTTGTTGCTCCAGCGGAGCGTAGTCACTTTGCGTGTTGCCTTCCCCAACGGAACCGCGCCGGGTAATGGCTTTTGCTTCAAAAAGCATGGTTTCGGCAAGTGTGGTCTTGCCACATCCGGAGTGTCCGCACAGAACAACGTTCCGGATTTTGTCGGTAGTGTAAACTGCCATAACGCAATGAACTGATTTTGGTGAACGATGAACGGTACATGGCTGGGGATTTCCGATTTCCGATTAACGATTTCCGAATTACGATTGGGATGTAGGATTTTCAATTGTGGCATTGGATGGAATGATTCCAGCCCAAATCGTAAATCGAAAATTCCAATCGGAAATCGCTATTCGCAAATCGGATATCGGAAATCATCAGTCATGTACCGTTAGTTGTAAACGGGCTGAGTGCATAACCAAGAGTTTTGTTTGGTGAAAAATTCAGCTTTCGGCGGTTAATGTAAGTGACTTTGGTTTTTTTGCAACTATAATTCTGAAAAAAATGCATCAAACGCAAATTTTACCCTGCTAACAATTTTTTATTTTGTCGGAGACGGGTAACACTTGGTTTTTGCTTTGGGTGATGGTATTTCATTTGCACATCACACGTCCTCTAAAACGCATAAAGGTGATCTATTACCAGGGAGTGAAGAATGATGTACGTCATGGATAAACCTGTTTGAGGTTATGTAAAAATCAGGTTCATGAAACATGTGGTTCGTTTTGGCGTTAGGTTTTTTTATGCGCCTACTCCTGATTCTGCTTTGTTGTTTTTACACCGCTACTATTACAGGGCAGGAGTCGTTCACGATTTTCCTGGAGGATGCAGACATCCAGGCCGCCAATATTGTACGTGGAGATGGAGACACTTATGGCCTTGGCGACTGGCATTGCAGGTATACTGTTTCCTTGCAGGAAAATGCCATCATGCTGGAAGGCCGTATCGTTTTTTCTGAAAAGGCGAATGATTACTCTACTATAGTTGGCAACTTCAAAAAACGAATTCCGGTGGAGGCACTGGAGCGCTGCCGCCATTGCGTGGTTCAATTAGACCCCTCAGAAGGAACGGTGAGTGGCCCCAATATTGGCGCAAGAGGATACCGATGGTTTACAGGCCAGGGATTGATCAGGCGAGCCAAAATCCAGACGGATGTCTTTGGCGAAGATGCCGGTCATATTGGTGGAACCATTCAATTCGCTCCGGTGCGGGTGCTGGTGGATTGTTTGATCACGACGACAGAGGGTAGATGAGGGGTGCAATTGCCAGGTTACTCGGAAGCCCTTAATCTGTGTGAAATCTGTGCCACAAATCTGTGTAGAATCTGTGCGAGAGAATAAATTTTGCACAGATTTCACACAGAGATTAAAACAACCGAAGTTGTGGCGATTTAAATTGCTCGTGTAGTTCCAGGTTATAGCCCGGCATTTTTCTGTCTTTCAGGAATTTTTCCTTGGCCACCCGGAATTGCGCATGGATAATATCGGCAATATTGCCTTCGCCGCGCATTCGTTTGCCGAAGCGTTTTTCTTCCAGGCTTCCGCCATGAGTGTCTTTGATACGGTTGAGTACCCGATCGGCCCGATCCGGCATGGTTTTACGGATCCAGTCTTCAAAGATGATACCCACATCGCCATTCAAGCGCACCATGGTATGGCCAACCCCCAGTGCGCCGCGTTCAGCCACTGCTTTGACCATTGGAATGATTTCATGATCGTTCAGGCCGGGGATAATTGGCGCAGCCATCACAAAGACCGGAATGCCTGCATTGCTGAGCATTTCCACCGTTTTGAGGCGTTGAGCAACGGTTGCGGTACGAGGTTCGAGGAATTGCCGGGTTTCTTCCTGCAGTGTAGTGATGCTGATGGCTACTTGTACCAAACGTTCTGAAGCCAGTTGTTGGAGGAGGTCCAGATCCCGCATGATGAGACTGTTTTTGGTGATCAGTCCAACCGGATGCCGGTATTTCCAAAAAACTTCCAGGCATTCGCGGGTAATACCGAATTTGCGTTCGGCAGGTTGATAGACATCGGTATTTCCGGCAAACATCACAGGCGCGGCTTTCCAGGACTTCTTTTTAAGTTCTTTTTCCAGCAATTGCGCAGCATTTCTTTTGATCAAAATTTTTCTTTCGAAATCCAGCCCGGCACTATATCCCCAATATGGATGCGTATTTCGGGCGTAACAATAAATGCAACCGTGTTCGCAGCCCTGATAGGGATTAAGGCTCCATTCCAGCGGTATATCCGGGCTTTCTACCTTGTTCAGGATGGTTTTGGGGTGCGTTTCCAGATATTGTGTCTTGAGTTCGTCTTCCTCCCATTCTGATGCTACCAACGCCCAATCCAGTGGCTCGGCGCTACGCACCACACGCTCATACTGGGAAGTTGGGTTGATCTGCGCGCCCCGGCCTTTCAGAAAAGGAGTGGATTTATACATTTTGTGTTTTTAAGGCACGAAGTTAAAACAAAAGTTGCTAAGTTGTATAAGGCGACACAAAGGCACTAAGGCGCAAAGACACAAAGGGTTTATTTGGCTTTCGCCAAATAAACCCTTTGAAGCGGTGGCCGCAGGACACCTGATGGCCTTTGCGCCTTTGTGCCTTCGTGTATCTGCGCCTTTGTGCCTTACTTCCCTTCTTCGAATTCGTCGGATAGGATACGGAGCACTTCGCGTACCGTTTCTTCTTCGAGGTCGGTACGGCGGATGAGTTCTTCTGCGCTGAGTTCGAGTACCTGACGGGCAGTATCGCAACCAATGTTTTTAAAGGTTTCGATTACCCATGGCTCGATAGCATCGCTGAATTCCTCGAGATCAACGTCATCAATTTCGTATTCGGCCTGGTTGCGGTACACATCAATTTCGTAGCCGGTGAGTCGGCTGGCCAGTTTGATATTGCTACCTGCTTTACCGATGGCCAAGCTTACTTGGTCAGCGTCCAGATATACAGCCGCACGTTTGGATTCGTGATCGAATTCAATGGTAGAGATCTTGGCCGGAGTAAGGCTACGCTGCATGAACAGCGACAGGTTGGTAGTGTAGTTTACGATATCGATGTTTTCGTTGCGCAATTCGCGTACGATACCGTGGATACGGCTTCCTTTCATACCTACGCAAGCGCCAACAGGGTCGATGCGTTCATCGTGGCTTTCCACCGCAATTTTGGCACGCTCACCCGGGAGACGAACGATATTTTTGATCTCGATTACGCCATCTTCAATTTCAGGCACCTCGGCTTCCAGTAATTTGGCCAGGAAGTCGGAGTCTGTGCGACTGAGCATGATGAACGGAATGTTGTTGCGCATTTCCACCCGCTTGATGATGGCTTTCACCACGTCGCCTTTGCGGTAGTAGTCGCCACGGATCATTTCGGTACGTGGCATGATGAGTTCGTTGCCGGTATCATCGTCGAGCACCAGGATCTCTTTTTTCATGATCTGATTCACCTCGCCGGTGATTACCTGGCCTACGCGCTCGGTATACTTGCGGTACACCTCATCTTTTTCCAGTTCCATTACGCGCGACACCAGGGTTTGGCGCGCAGCCATGATGGCACGACGTCCGAAATCTTCAATGGAGAGCTGCTCATAGCATTCATCGCCAATGGAGTTAGATTCGTCAATGCCCTGAGCTTCGGTTTCGCTCACCTGAGCAAGCTCATTGGTTACCTCACCATCGGGCACCACTTCGCGTACGCGCCAGATTTCAAGGTCACCGGTATTGGTATTGACGATTACATCGAAGTTTTCGTCAGTACCATATTTCTTTTTAATCAGGGTACGAAATACATCTTCCAGTACACGCACCATGGTAGGGCGGTCGATGTTTTTACCCGTTTTAAAGTCTGCAAATACGTCAACTAAGTTAACCATTATTCGAGTGTTGGAGTGTTTGAGTTGGCGTTGGGCTTGAGGTTTTGCTGAACTAATGGAGGACGAAATCCTCCCCTTTGCGCCTTCGTGCCTTTGCGCCTTTGTGTTATTACTCTTTGTGTCTTAAAATGGAAGTTTGACCACCGCTTTTTCTATTTGATCATAGGGGATAGCAGTTTCTACTTCTTTTTTGAGTTTCTTTTTGCCATCGCGCTCCACCACAATCTCGGTGAGGATGATTTGGGCTTCGTCGGCAGATTTAAGTTCCTGAGTGTATTCGGTTTTATCTGCTTTGCGGACGTACAGTGTACGACCGATGTTTTTCACATACTGCCGCGGGAACTTCAAAGGACGGTCGATACCGGGGCTGCTGACTTCGATGCCGTAGGTTTCGCCGAGCCAGCCATTTTCATCCAGGATATGTTCGATATGTCGGCTGAGTTTCTGGCATTTCTCCAGACTCAAACCGGAATCACTATCTGCATAGATGAACAGTTTGTTGCCCGGTTTTAATTCAATATCCACGGTAAAGCAATCGGCGAAAAGTTCGTCGCTTGCATATTTTTCTTCCAGTAATTGACCGATGCGTTCGGTTAACTCCATAGCAAGGGTTTGAAGGGTTTGATGTACCGGCGGGTTTAGCCGCCGGGGTTTGAAGCATTTGAGGGGTTGAACGTTGACACAAATAAAAGAGGGAACCAATGGTTCCCTCTCGTGCATTACGTTCAGAATGTGGGGCAAAGGTAAGGACGTTTTGTGATCATTTCCAAAAAGAATGAAAAAATTGAGTTTTTCTATTGAAATTCGACATCGTAAAGCGGGTTTATACGCTGTACACTGCCCTGCTCAAGTGCTGACGCCAAACACCCGCCCCACTTGGTCCCGAGTACTCGGGATGGATATTGGACATTGGTTATTCTTTTCTCCCTACTTTTCGCCCAGTTTGTAGCTAACCTGTGTTGACATGATCCGATTTTTGTTGCTTCTGGCCTTGTTGCCATCTGCCTTGTTTGCGCAGAACGACTCCACACTGCTGCTGGAGCCGGAACGCCTGACGGTGAAAGATATTCTGCCACGAGATGTGATCCGGCAAAAAACGATGGCTGTTTCCGCCACCCGTACCCTGGAGGCGGTGGAAGATCTGCCATTTACCACTGTTGTCTTTACGGCCGACGAAATTCTCCGCAATGGCTTTGTCACCCTCACGGATGTGCTTAAGGCTGCACCCGGTATTCGTGTATCTCAACCAGGCAATGCCGTAGAGGGTGAAACCTGGATGTCGCGCGGGCTCTCCGGCAATCAGTACATGAAAGTGCTGATCAACGACGTGCCGCTCAAACCTTCGGTGGCACTTGGTATGCCCATCGGCGCACAGTTGCCTATCCGACAGGCTGAACGCATCGAGATCTTGTACACTCCGGCCGGAGCTATTTATGGCGATGAAACATGCGCCGGGGTGGTGAACATTATCCTCAAGGAAAGTGAACGCCCGGTATACACACAAGCAGACCTGAGTTTCGGGCAATTTGGATATAATAACCTGGATCTGATGTTTGGTGGGAAAATCGGAAAAGACAAAAAAATCTTTCGATTCAGTATGTATGGCAGCAGTACCGTGCGCGACCGTACCGATATTTATTCTGATGAGTCTATCTACAACACCAACTTGTATTTACCATTCGGCCTGAATGAGGATGTGTACCGGCGAGCCCAAAATTTCCGGCCTGCCAATCCGGGCGACAGTCTTCCCAGATTTTCCCAGTTGCCGCATGAAAGTCGCCTGTTTGGCATCAACCTTACCTGGCGCGGCATACACTTTACCTATCACCGCATGCTGCGCTTTGACCACACTTCCCTGGGTTTGAGCCCGTTGGCAGTGGGTTATGCCAATTCTTCCAACCGGATTTCAGAACGTATCGAAACGTTTTCCTTGGGCTTTCAAAGGCAGCGCAAACGCAGAACAACCTACAATAATCTGTCGGTACAACGTTATTTCATAGACAACAACAGTAGTTACTCCCTGATTTTCGACCGGGTAAGTGCGGCCAATTACTGGATAAAGGGTGGTCCCTCGTTGCCTGATACTTCCCGGGCAAATTTGCTGCGAAACATTTATGGGTTTTACGCTTCAGAGGATCGTTTTGCAACGGCCAATGGCGTGGATGTACGGCTTGAATCCCGTTCTAATGTACTGTTAGGAAGTAAAAAACGATTGCAATTTGAGGGTGGCGCCCAAATCAATGTTGGATTAGGGGTGCCATTGTTGATGTATAATACTATTCCTGTGGAGGTTCAAATCGATGGCACCACTAACCCTGGTTTTCCGCAGCCCGTAAATGCATACCTGAATACAGAAGGAGCCTTCAACCTGGTTGGATATTCGCAGTTGGCATGGAGAGGCAAAAAGCTTAAGCTGGTGGGAGGAGGTTCTGCCAGTGTTAGAATCTTCGATGGGATTTCACTTTCGCCAAGACTAGGCGCCCTGTACCGTCTCGACAGCAATTGGACTTTTCGGGCCAATGCTTCTACCGGTATTCGCCATAGTTCACTTTTTGGAAGTTTCCATACCTATGAAATCAAAGATGAAGCCTACGTGTTAGAGCCTGAGACGCCTTTAACCATTACAGAGCATAACATTGTTGCGGAAGCTGCCGTGCGTTTTACCAATAAAGGTGGCTCCACTATAGAAGGCATTTTTTTCTGGCATGATGCATATAACCTGTATCGCCCGGGCTTTTTCGAGAGTGGATTCGACGTTACCCCATCTACCTACTACGGTTATCAAAATGCACCAGGGCTATCCATGTCGCTATGGGGCATTCAAACCCTGGTGAATACTGCTGAAGGGGAAACTGGTTTTAGATGGAACAAGAAAAAGATACAGTTAAAAAGCCGTCTTCAACTTTATGTGCAATATGCCAAAGGAAAGGAATGGTTTGGAGAAGGCTTCCAGGCTACCGATGAGGTGCGCAACGTTCCTAAATGGCATACACAGTATAGGTACTATTTCAAGGCCGGGAAAAAATTTGAAATGGTGGCTGCTGTCAACCGGCTTAGCTCATCTCTTGGGAAAGCAGTTATTTTCGAGGATTTCTATCAGCTTAAAGAACGCCCGCGACTCAAGAAGTATGTCACCTGGGATCTGATGACCCGCTTTTACCTCAGCAACCACTTTCTGGTGTACCTCCAATTCATTAATATCTTCGATCGCCATCATGCCGGCATTGACGCCACCGGCACACCTGATGACCTGCTCTTTAATCCACAACAAGGTCGTATTTGGAAACTTGGCGTGAGTTATAATATGAATTGACGGGGGGTGATGAACGATGAACGATGGGATTGCGTGGGTATTAGAGATAATTTCAGTTCTGCAAAAAGGGTCGGAGATGCAAATGAGGCAATATTTTGTTTCGCTTTCCCGGCCAGATTAAAGCTTTAATTGTGTTTATCAGCAACCTTTTTATTAAAACCCACGTTGCTTTCAGTACTCACCATCGTTCATCGTTCATCGTTCATCGTTCATACCGTCCAAACCCCGGCAATATTCCTTCCCAGGCCATCGTAGTCCAGGCCGTAACCGACTACAAAACGATCGTCGATATCATAGCCGACAAAATCAACCTGTACCGGGAATTGAGCGGCTTCGGGTTTGCGGAGGAAGGTAACCGTGGTGATAGAAGCCGGCTCTTGCTCGCGCAGGTAATTGAGGAAAAAGTGCAGGGTACGGCCGGTATCTACGATGTCTTCCACCACTACCAGGTGCCGGCCCTTGAGCGTTTTATCCAACCCCATAACGGTTTGTACATCGCCAGAGGAGCGTGTGCCTTCATAGGATTTAAGTTTAACAAATCCTATTTCACAATGGCTATCGAAAGCGCGGATGAGATCAGAAGCGAACATAAATGCCCCACTTAGGATGCTGATGAACAATGGGTTTTTGCCCGTCAGTTTCCGGGTAAGTTCCTGTCCTAAGGTCTCCACCCGTTCTTTGATTTCCTCCTCGGAAATAAGGGGAACAAAAAAGAGGTCGTGTATTTGAATCTTTTCCTGATGATGCATGATGTTGCAAAAATCCGGCATCTTGTCTTTCTATTTGTTGTTTTCATCGGTTTTTTCACAAAACAACTCAACACCTTTCCATATTTGAGGTTTATACCAATCCAATGTCCTTTATCCTTAAAATGGCCTGGCGTGATAGTCGCCGAAACCGTGCCAGGCTCCTGCTATTTATATCTGCCATTACGGTTGGTATTGCTGCACTGACGGCAGTGCGTTCTTTTTCTGTCAATTTGATGGCCGACATAGACCGGGAGGCCAAGACGCTTCTTGGGGCGGATCTGTTGTTGGGCGCCAATCAGCCTGCTCCGGATTCTATTCTGGCCAGTTTTGAACAACCTGGCATTCAAAAGGCCAAAGTGCTCAATTTTATGAGTATGATCCGTTTCCCCAATGGAGGCGGTACGCGTTTGTCGCTCATTCGGTCACTGGAGGGCGATTATCCTTATTACGGTATCTGGAAAACAGAACCTGTAAACGCCTGGAAAAGCTTTCGCGACGGAAAAACGGCACTGGTGGATCATGCATTGCTCCTACAGTTCGGCATAAAGCCGGGCGACAGCATTCAAATAGGCAATGAAACCTTTCGCATAGAAGGCGATCTGTTGTCGTCGCCTGGCCGCGCAGGCATTGCCAGCAGCATTGCGCCGGTGGTGTTCATACCGGCTAAATATCTGGATGCCACCGGGCTGATTCAGCGTGGTAGTCGGGTAGATTACCAGTATTATTATAAAATGCCGGAGACTGTAGATGTGGATGCTTTGCTCAAGCCCATGGAAAAGTCTATGGAAAAGGCCAACCTCGACTGGGATACTGTGCAAAGCCGGAAAAAAAGCATCGGGTCAGCATTTGGTAATTTCGGTACGTTTTTGAATCTGGTAGGCTTTATTGCCTTGCTGCTGGGCTGTATAGGGGTAGCCGGTGCGGTACATATATACATTAAAGACAAACTGTCAACGGTAGCCATTTTGCGCTGTCTGGGCGCCAGTGGGCGCAAGGCTTTTTATGTGTACCTGGTGCAGGTGGCAGGCATCGGTTTATTGGGTGCAATAGCAGGCGCCCTGGGAGGAAGTTTGATCCAAAAATTGCTTCCAATCGTGGTTCGGGATCTGCTTCCTATTGAAAATGTGAGTACGGACATTTCCCTGGTGGCCTTGCTTCAGGGCATAGGGCTTGGTTTGACGGTGGCTGTATTGTTTGCCTTACTACCCCTTTCCGGTATTCTGAAAACCTCTCCGTTGCGTACCCTTCGGGCATCTTTCGGTGAATTGGAAACCGATAATCGTTTACTCCGCTGGGGTGTTTACCTGGCTATTTTGGCTGTTTTGCTCGGATTTACCTATTGGCTGGTGGGCGACTGGATGGAAACCTTAGCTTTTATGGGAGGCATTACTGCAGCATTTTTGATTCTTTGGGCTGTTGCACAATTGCTGACCTTCCTGCTTCGACGTTTTTTTCCTAAAAAATGGAGTTATGTGGTTCGTCAGGGCATCGCCAATCTCTTCCGGCCGGAAAATCAAACCGTACTGCTGGTGGTAACCATTGGTTTGGGTACCATGTTGCTATCTACCTTGTTCCTCACCCAAAGTCTGCTGCTTAAACAGGTGGAGTTCTCCGGCAGCGGCAGTCAGCCTAATATGATCCTTTTCGATATTCAGGCCAATGATAAAGACAGTGTGGCGCAGCTGGTACGGCAGCACGGGATGCCTTTGATGCAACAAGTGGCCGTGGTGACCACCCGGGTGGAAAGTATCAACGGTCAAACCAAACGACAATACGAGCTGGAACACCCGGATCCGGATTCCATCAAAACACCGGAAGGGGATAGGGGTAGGGGGCGCCTACCGCAGGAAAGTGACCGTATATCCAACTGGGTTTGGGACCGTGAATATCGGGTAACATTCCGTGATACACTGATTGATACAGAGACCATTATGGAAGGTGAATGGGTGGGCGTACATACCCCTGGCCAGCCCATTAAAATTTCCATTTCGGATGGATTACAGCGCAGTATGAAAGCGCAAATTGGCACTAAAGTAGTGTTTAACGTACAGGGCGCTCGATTGGAATGTGAGGTAGCCAGCGTAAGAAAAGTAGATTTTAACCGGGTACAAACCAACTTTTTGGTGGTGTTCCCGAAAGGCGTATTGGAGCCGGCGCCACAGTTCCATGTGATAGTTTCCAAGGTGCAGGATGCCGAGCAATCCGCTCGTTTTCAAAGCGAACTGGTTCGGCGTTATCCGAGTGTATCGGCTATTGACCTGACACAGATCCTACGGTCGGTGGATGAAGTATTGCGCAAAGTGTCCTTTGTAATCCGTTTCATGGCTTTGTTCAGTATCCTGACAGGCTTATTGGTGCTGTTCAGTTCTATTTATCAGAGCAAGTTTGCCCGGGTGCGCGAGAGTGTGCTGTTACGCACACTAGGCGCAAGCAGGCGACAAATACTGGGTATCAATGCATTGGAATATTTTCTGCTGGGAGCATTATCCTGCCTGGCAGGGGTGGGTCTTTCGGTTGTGGGGGCATGGGCATTAGCCAGGTTTGCCTTCCAGATTCCGTTTGAGATTGAATGGTGGCCATTGTTGCTCACATTCGGTATTATCTCGGCACTTACGGTGATCATTGGTTTGCTGAATAGCCGCGAAGTAGTGCAAAAGCCACCTTTGGAAGTATTAAGACAGGAGGTTTAACTATGGCAAATATCAGGCTCAGAACAGCAACCATTGCAGATCTGGAGATCCTGCAACTTTGGGATGAACAACCTCATGTAATGTCTGCTGATCCAAACGATGATTGGAACTGGGCTTATGAATTGACCCGGGAGCCAGTCTGGAGGGAACAATTGATTGGCGAACTGGATGGAGCACCCATCGGAATGGTACAGATCATTGATCCTGAGCTGGAGGAAACCCATTATTGGGGTGATATTGGCCCAAATAAGCGCGCAATAGACATCTGGATTGGATTGGCTTCCAACCTTGGAAAAGGATATGGTACACGCATGATGATCCTCGCGATACAGCGTTGTTTTGCGGCTCCGGAGGTAGAAGTGGTGCTCATTGACCCTCTGGAAAGTAATACAGATGCCCACCGGTTTTACGAAAGATTAGGGTTTGTATTTGTTGAAGCCAAAAGGTTTGGCGAAGACGACACCTTCGTTTACAAGATAGATCGGGAAAACTTTTTGGAAAAATACGGGCTTTGACTTTATGGTTAGTGGAAAACAGCGACTTTTGCATGGAAATATGAGGGGAGTAATGATTGTCATTTAGGTCATTGTTAGTCATTTAGGTCATTTTTAGGAATAGAAAAATGAGCGTTTCAAATAAATAAATGACCCCAAATGACCCCTAAATGACCCCAAATGGCCCCAAATGACCTTCACCTGCAACAAACAACCACAACTCTTATGAAAAAATTAGCCCTGCTTTTCTTTTTTTCAGCCTTTCTGCTTGGTAAGACAGAAGCCCAGCAACGTCTGCGCTTTGGTTTTCAGACCAGTCCTACCTGGTCGTGGATGCGCACCGATGATCGCAAACTGGAAGGCGTAAGCTCCAACTGGGGGGTAAAATTAGGCGCCCTTGGAGAATACTATTTTGCGGATAACTATGCTTTTACTACTGGATTGGGCTTCGGGTTCAATCACGGTGGCACACTTCAGAACGGGTATTCCAACTGGGTAGCCTGGAATGATGAAAATACTGACCTGACAGAAATTCCATCTGACACCTTTGGGCTAAATAGTAAGCTGCATTATCGCCTGACTTACGTAGAAATACCTTTTGCATTGAAAATGCGTGGTGGATCGAATGAAGACTCCCGTTTTCGTTTTTATGCAGAGTTGCCGATGTTCACGCTTGGGTTCATGACCAAAGCAGTTGGTGATATTCGCGGCACGGATACGCAAAACCTGGAAGATATCAATATTCGGGAGGAAGTAAAAGGCTTGTCGCTTTCCTGGGGCCTGGGTGGAGGTATTGAATATGAATTTGCCACCAATGCAACCCTGGTTGCGGGTCTGGCATTCCAGAAGCAATTTACAGATATAACCCGTAATGGCTCGGTTGAAAAAACTGCCGGCAACTGGCAAGAGGAAGACTCCAAAGCCACCTTTGGGAACCTGGCTTTGAGGCTGGGGCTGTTTTTCTAGGTAATAAACGCTTTTAGACTTTAAACGCAAAAGTGCTGTGGTTCTTATTGTCGGGGTGACTGCCAGTCACCCCGACAATAAGAACCACAGCACTTTTTTAATTTTACCAGCATTAATCGCCCAGCAAAGACACCGCCAGTGTAGTCTTTACAATTCGATCATAGTCAAGGCTGTAATAGATGAATTTTCGATCCCGGCGGGTGTTTACCAGCGCTGCCTGGCGTAAAACGCGAAGGTGTTGCGAGGCAATGGATTGTTCCAGATCGAGTGCAGAGTAAATTTCTCCGACATTGGCGCATCCATCGTTGTTGTGGATAACCCGGATTATGTTTAATCGTACGGGGTGTGCCAAAGCTTTAATCAATCGCACGGCAGGGCGGAGTTGTTCCCCACGCACGGTAGGGAGGGATGTGTGTTTGTTCATAAATTGTTTTGTAACCGTATTCGAAAATAGGGCAATCGGTGAGCAAAGATGCAATCCAGTTAACAAATGTGCAAACATTAGCTATAAAAAACGCGAGCCGTACCGATATCCGGCACGGCTCGCGTTGATCGCCACGTCATTAAACATTAAATTTTCTTAAAGATCAGGCTGCCAATTCCTCCACCAGGGAAGAAATCTGGCCCAAACGGCTACGATTAACGGAATAAAAAATGAATTTTCCGTCGCGTTCCGTTTGCACCACTCCGGCGCTGCGCAGAATAGCCAGGTGCTGGCTGGCAACACTTTGTTCGAGGCGCAGTTTTACATAAATCTCTGTAACGGTCATGCGTTTATTATCCTCGAGCAGGTCGAGCATCTTTTGGCGTAATTTGTGGTTTACTGCCCGCAAAACCAGTGCAGCTTTGCGTAACTCAACGTAGTCCAGGTGCGCATCATGTGCCCCATTCTTGAGCGACACCCGTTCAATGTTTGTCTTTCCCATACTAATTGTTTTGAAAATGTGAGGAGTCTCGGTTTTGGATGCTTTATTACTGAAAAAATTGTGCCAGATTGCATTTTAAAAATTAAATATACGTTTGTTTTTATAAACGTAATTCATTTTATATCAGTACAAAAATAGGGTATAGAAATCAATAAATTGAAAAACAATCATATTTTAGTTAAAACGGCAATTTTCCCGGTGTTGTGATATTAGGAGGCTTCATGTAAAAAGGCTCAAAATAGGCAACGTCTTGAAAATCAGCTTTTTGGAAAGTTGCTTCTGCCAACTCCGATAAATATGCTGCCGAACATTTTTTTATAGAAGAAATGACCGTTCCTTTTGGTATCTGCGCGATTCCTGCTTTATTCGCGCCGTTCCCTGACAAAACAATCCGTGCGAATGTGCTGCTTCCGGTTTTTTCCTGAAGAAAATTTTCAAACGAATTGTTTTCTAAAACCAATGCTTGAGCCGGGCAAATTTCCTGTAACTGATGGTTGTACAACGCCAGCCAAATTTCTTGTCTGCGTGCGTCCAGCATTGGAGCGAATAAATCGGCAGCTGTCACTCCGGTTTCAGCATTTTTGGATGCCATAGCCAATGCCTGAAGGGTGTCTACTGCCATCAATGGTTTATCCAGGGCATAACAAATCCCTTTTGCCACAGAAGCGCCAACCCGCAGGGCGGTATACGCCCCCGGTCCTTTACTAATAGCAACGGCGTCCAGCGCAGCTATTGGCATGCCAGCCTGATGCAAACAATCCTGAATGTGGAGGGTGAGTATGGCTGCATGGCTGAGGGCTTCCGGCGATTCTACCAGAGCCACCACCTGGCCATCCACGGAAACAGCGGCAGAACAAACTTCGCTGGAGGTTTCAATTAGCAGCAATTTGGCCATAAGCATCTGAAATTAGATGCAAAAGTAAGCGTCTGCCGCCCTACTTTTGGCCTAAATTTAGACCCTGCCCGACATGCTGCTTTACAATGTAACTGTTACCATTGATCTCGACGTGCACGAAGATTGGCTTAAATGGATGATAGAAACCCATATTCCGGATGTTATGATCACAGGCATGTTCATTTCCTATCGGCTTTGCCGCCTGTTGAGTCATGAACATACAGATGCGGAAATTTATACCATTCAGTATGCCGTTAAGGACATAGCACATCTGACACGCTACAACAATGAGTTTGCCCCTGAATTGCAACGCCAGCACAAAGAACGCTACGATGGAAAATATGCCGCTTTCCGGAGTGTCATGGAAGTAGTGGATCATAATGAACGATGATACGATGAACGATGGAACAATGAACGAGCTACCTATGACACTTAGATTGGGTAGAAAACTGATAGGGACCGTAATGCTGGATGGCTCCAAGAGCATAAGCAACCGCGCCCTCATTGCCTTGGCATTAGCTGGCGAAAATCCGGCGCATTGGCTCTCCAATTGCTCCACTTCCAGGGATACAGAAACCCTGCTTCAACTCCTTAAACATCCGGGAAATGACGTGTTTGATGCCGGAGATGCAGGCACCACCTTTCGTTTTCTGACCGCTTTTCTCAGTACCCGTCCCGGGGAAAAAACCTTAACCGGTTCTGCGCGCATGCGGGAACGCCCGGTGGGACCGCTTGTTACGGCACTCCAGTCGTTGGGCGCCAACATCCGCTTCCTTGGTAAGGATGGCTACCCACCCCTGCTGATCGGCGAAATGGCCTCCCTGGGCAGGAAGGTGGAAGTAGCCGCTCATGTGAGCAGTCAATTCCTCTCAGCCCTTTTACTCATCGGGCCTTATCTGCCGGAGGGTCTGGAACTTGTCCCTTCAGGACCACTGGTGTCCAGACCCTATCTGGAAATGACCCTGGGCGTAATGCGGCATTTCGGAGCATCTGTGGAGTGGCAGGGGGATGCCATTGTGGTAGCGCCAGGCGCCTATACCCCCCAACCGCTGGCCGTAGAAGCAGACTGGTCGGCGGCTTCCTACTGGTATGCCATGGCTGCTTTCTCGGAGGATTTGGATCTGACACTCAGAGGTTTGCATCAGGATAGTTGGCAGGGAGATTCCGTGTTGCCGCAAATGATGGAAAAATTCGGCATTCAAACAACTTATGGTACAAACGAAATAAGACTGCAAAAGTCTGGCAAACCGGTGCGCCCCTTGTTTGAATGGGATTTTGTGGAGTGTCCGGATATTGCCCAAACCCTTGCGGTTATTTGTGCAGGAATGGGGGTAGCCGGATTATTCACCGGCCTGGAAACACTCAGCATTAAGGAAACCGACCGGATTGGCGCCCTTAAAACGGAGTTGGCTAAGGTAGGTGTTAGTTTTGCCAAACTTCCGCCTCATTTTTCCAAAAAACAACCGGATAAGACTTTTTATTCGCTGGAAAACAAGGCGCATTGGATAGAGCCCGTGCGTTTTGATACCTATGGCGATCACCGTATGGCTATGGCTTTTGCGCCGTTGGGCATGTTGGGCCCGGTAGAAATGGCAAACCCGGATGTAGTGGTAAAATCTTATCCCGGGTTTTGGAAAGATTTGGAAAAGATGAACGAAGGAATCCTTAATCATTGACAAGCATGAACACTGGAAAACTCACGGAACCCTTTCGACGGCTTGGATGGATGCATCAACTGGATCGATTGAAATTTTGGGTGCAAAAACGCAAAAATACCAAGCGGAATGCCCGGTTTGCCCAACAACATCCCGGGGTAGCCTTTCCACCAGACTATATGCTGTTTGAGGCATTTCAACTGGATTATCAAAAATATCTGGAGGGCGGTAAGCAAACAGCTGCATGGATCAAAGCGTTGTTTGAGAAACATGCCTCCATGCAGGGAAAAACAGTGCTTGATTGGGGCTGCGGTCCGGCAAGGGTGATACGCCATTTTCCCGAAATGCTTGGGCAAGGTGCTACGGTGCACGGAACAGATTACAACGCTATCACAATTGAATGGTGTATAGGGCACATACCAGGCATACAATTTGCTCAAAATCAGCTCAATCCGCCAACGGAATATGCAAACGCTCAGTTTGATTTTATATACGGTATTTCCATTTTTACCCATCTCTCTGAGGTCAATCACCTTGCATGGTTTTCAGAACTGATGCGCATTTGCAAGCCAGGAGGCTTGGTTTTGCTCACCACACACGGCGAGATTTTCCGGCAAAAACTGACAAATACCGAACAGTTGCAATTTAACCGTGGTGAATTGGTAGTGCGTGGAAATGTGGTGGAAGGACACCGGGTGTTTGCGGCTTTCCACCCACCATCCTATATGCGCAGGTTATATGCCGAAAAAGCCGAAGTGCTGGAACATATTCCCGGCGGACCTAAAGCCTGGGGACTTGAGCAGGACGTCTGGATCCTGCGCAGGAAATCATGATGATTTGGTGGTTTTTTTTCGTCGGGCAACTTTGGCCGGCGGTATAACAGGATTTGGTGTTTCTGATCCTTCAGATGCTACTTCAATGATGGGCTCCGGTTCCTTATCTGGTTCATGGCCGTTTTTTAAGCCTAAAAGATTGAAAATAAAGATGTAGAGCCTGCTGAAGAATGTTTTTTCCACCATGAAGGTGAGCACGGTAGTAAACACCGTAGTGCACAAAATAATAGAGAATACGATAGACTGAATGATCTCGCCGCCTTCCACGCCTTGTTGTGCGGGCAATGAGGCCAAAACCGCGGCCCCCAGTCCTTTGGGGATTATAGTGGCCATATAGGAGGCATCTTTTGCAGAGGTTGATTTGGATACAGAAATACGCACCACAGGTATCCTGACGAGAAATAACATTCCGGTAATTAAAGCGCCCAGCATCATCCAGCCCCAATCCTGCAGCCGAACAGAAATGCCGATGTAGACGAAGAAAAAAGTACGCAGCAGGAATACGGCCTCTGAGAAAAAAGCGCGCTCATTGTCATTTAAGGAAATTGGCTTTCTGGAAATGGCGTTGCGCATGATGGGGGGGCCAAGTACATCAATATTACCCAGGGTAATACCAAACGCCAGTGCGGCTATCGGTCCGGAATAGTTCAACAACTCCACAATTCCATACAGTATAAACACAAATGCCGGAGTGGTAAAAACAGTATTCTGCAAGGTGCGCATTTTATTCAGTAGGATGCTCCAGCCAAAAGCGCCGGCTACGCCCAGCATAGCCGCCAGAATAAATGCTGCGATCATCTGACCCGTTACGAAAGCCACATCTATAGTGCCTATTTTATAGGCAGTTAGCAGGGTTAGCGGAACCGCCAGGGTAAATACATCGGAAAAAGCGGATTCTAACACCAAAACCGTGCGCGTGCGCGCTCCCATGGGAAACTGCCGTACCAGGGTAGTCACCACCGCCGAAGAAGTGCCTCCAACAATACTTCCAAGCATCAGGGAACGCAGCAGACCCAGTTCTGTATAATAAAAAGTAATGCCACCTGCAACAAGACAGGTAGCCACAAAGTTATAAGTAGTAATCCGGGCGGTACCTCCAATGGAGTTAATCAGAGGTTCAAGACGCTGATCAATACCGCTTTCAAACAGTATAAAGATTAGTGTTATGGTCGTGAATACTGGCCCGACGGCCCCAAATTTTGCCGGATTGACAAATCCGCAAATAGGCCCGAGTAACAAACCAATCATAAAAAGCCACAACACATCCGGTATCTTCGTACGTGCAAACAGGGTTGCAAACCAATGCGACAAAAAAATGGTGCAACCTACAAAGACGATGGTTAGAGCGGTGGGCATTCAGGGAGTGGGTGAATGAATGATTGAGCGAATGTAGGTCAATGGTTTTACTTTTGATGTTGCGTATGACAAAAATTAATATAACAGACCTCGGGCATCCTGTGATGTTGTTTGACGGGGTGTGCAATTTGTGCAACGCATCTGTTCAATGGGTATTGCAACAGGACGAAAAGGGTGTTTTCCGTTTTGCGGCTTTACAATCAGAAACAGGGCGGCAACTGATGGAGTCTCATGGAATGTCAACGGAAAAGATTGAAACCGTGGTATTGGTTTCTGGTCAAAAGGTATTCACGCACTCTGATGCAGCCTTGGAAATGGTTCGTTTGCTGGGTGGCGCCTGGTCTATTTTGTATATCTTTCGATGGATTCCCAAGGGATTGCGTGATGCAGTATACCGGTTTGTCGCCAGAAATCGCTACCGTTGGTTTGGGGAACGGGCAACTTGTATGATGCCTAAACCAGAGTGGGCTGGGCGGTTTTTGTAAATATTTCACCTGAATTAACCTTGTTTTCTATGAATAAGCTCTTTACAACACGCCGAATTTTGGCTATCCTGGCCATCATCATTGGTTTCTGGCTGCTTTATCCACTTGTTTTTGGCAGCCGGAAAGTACGTGCGCCGGAAGAGGTTTATATACGGCTGGATGCCCCTCCGGTAAATCTGAATGTGTTTTTGGGCGCCGGACATGCCCCCTCTTCCTATATTACCAAGCAGATTTTCCACACCTTGGGAGATTTAGACCCCAAAACCCAGCAGCTAAGACCCTTACTGGTAACCTCTATTCCAGTAGTCAGGCAAATTCAGGAAGGACCGCGTAAAGGGAATTTTGCCTACGACTTTGCCATTATTCCGGAAGCCGTTTGGGATAATGGCACACCAGTGACCGCTGAGGATGTAGCCTTTACCCTGAAGACGATTATGCATCCTGATTTGTCTATCCCGTACAAGGCCTTTCTGGATCAATTGTCAGCTATGGAGATAGATCCTTCCGATCCAAAGAAATTCACCATTTATTTCCAGTCATTCTACATGCTGACTTTGGAAGCCCTATGCGGTACGCCAATTCTGCCGGCCTATCATTATGATACCAATCAACGGCTGACCCGGGTGCCATTGGCAGATTTTTTGGATACCTCTAAAACGAAAATGCTTTCTGCAGAACCTAGTCTGGATGCATTTGAAAAAGAGTTCAGTGACCCACGGTTCGTGAATGATCCCAATAGCGTTATTGGCAGTGGGCCTTACCGACTACAGGTTATGAATGATCAGGGCGCCGTTCTGGTCAAAAAAACAAACTGGTGGGGGGAGAAAGTTTGGGATAAATACCCAATGCTTCAGGCATATCCGAAAAAACTGGTTTACAAGGTGGTTGCAGATGATTTGGCTATGGAGAACCAGATCAAAAGCGGACAACTGGATCTAATAGGCGGCTCCATTAATCCTGCAAAATTTTTAGAATGGAAAGAGTCTGACTCCTTGAAAGCAAAATTTGATTTCCTCGCACAAGGTTACGTTCAATACAATCGGTGGTTGGTAAACCATAAAAACCCCGTTCTGGCTGATCCTATAGTTCGTAAAGCCCTTACACACGTAGTAGATTATGATTACGTGATCAATCAGGTACAACGCGGCATGGCTGTACGGCTTGCCTCGCCTATGGTTCCAAACAAACCTTTTTACCATAAAAGCCTTGAACTGCCTGATTTTAATATCGAAAAAGCGAGAATGTTACTGACCTCTGCCGGCTGGACGGATACTGATGGTGATGGCTTTCTGGAAAAGGAATTGGACGGTCAAAGACAGAAGCTCAGTTTCAAACTTCTGGTTCCGGCGCCCCACAAATCCAATGAATTGGTCTCCATCAATTTGAAAGAAAACTGCAGGCAGGCAGGTATCGACCTTCAGTTGGTAAGTCAGGATATGGGTACTGTCAATGCCGATACAAAAACCGGGAATTATGATAGCGCTTTGTTGGGGGTTACTTCCAATAATGGATGGATTGATTATTCGCAAAGGATTCATTCCAAAAACCTGGTGCCAGCCGGCGATAACCGGTCTAATTACGCAAGTGCAGAAGCGGATCGGCTTATTGACGCAATCCGCACTGAACCTGATGAAACTAAACGTAATCAATACTATCTGGAACTTCAAGCGTTGCTGGCTAAAGACCTTCCCGAAATCCCCATGTTTGCGCCACTTCAACGAATCATTTTTTCCAAAAAATTGGATCCCAGTGCATTGAGCGAATTACGTCCAGGCTACTATGAACAGTTCGCCAAAATGCGGGAAGATTAAAGAAGTGGTTCGGTATTTTTTAGACAGGCGTTGTACAGGGTATAATGACCCGCACATACCTTGCAACGCCTTAATCCTGGCGGCAGGTGAAATGCTGTGCCGCCAACTTCAGGATAATATTCTCACCATTTACCAATAGTTTTGTACATGAACAAATTCTTAACCCCGCGCAAAATTTTGGCATTTGTTGCCATTCTTGTTGCAGCCTGGCTGCTTTATCCCCTTGTTTTTGGCAAGAAAAAAGTGCGTGAACCGGAAGAAGTTTATGTGCGGCTTGACGCAGCGCCTGTCAATTTGAATGTGTTTATGGGGGGGGGCCATGGGCCGTCCACGTATGTAGCACGAATGATTTTCCCTACAATGGGTGATCTGGATCCCAAAACACTGGAAATGAAACCGGTTTTACTGGAATCCATACCTACAGTGCGCATTGTACAAGACGGACCACGTAAGGGTCAGTATGCGTATGATTTTTCGCTTATACCAGAGGCAGCCTGGGATAACGGTACGCCAATAACAGCTCAGGATGTCGCATTTACCTTGAAAATAGTGTTCCACCCGGGCCTGCCCGCTACGTTTCGGGGATACCTTACTCAAATGTCGGCGATGGACATTGATCCGGCCAACCCAAAGAAATTTACGGTTTATTTCAGCTCCTTTTATATGCTGGCACTGGAAACCCTGTGCAGCACGCCCATTTTACCAGCTTATCACTACGATGCCAACAACCGCATGACCAATGTTGCGTTGGCCGATTTTCTGGATACATCCAAAACCAAAGCGCTCTCTGCAGATCCTAATCTGGATGCTTTTGTAAAAGATTTCAGTGAAGCCAAATTCACTAACGATCCCAATGCGCTTTCAGGAGGTGGAGCGTATCGTTTGGAAGTCATGAATGAACAAGGTGCCGTTTTGGTTAAAAAACAAAACTGGTGGGGCGACGGCGTGGCAGACAAGTACCCCATGCTGCGTGTTTATCCGAAAAAGATAGTCTATAAAGTAGTGAGTGATGATTTGGCCATGGAAAACCTGATCAAAAACGGGCAGCTGGATTTGGTTGGCGGTTCTATTAATCCCTCCAAGTTTCTGGAATGGAAAGCCATAGACTCCCTGGCAGCAAAATTCAACTTCCTTACCATGGGATATACCCAGTACAACCGATGGATGTTGAATCATAAAAACATCGTCTTGTCGGACCCTATGGTTCGTAAAGCCCTTACGCATGTAATCGACTATGACTACTTGGTCAATCAGGTACAGAGGGGTATGGCTATTCGTATTTCATCGCCCATGCCTCCCAATAAGCCCTACTATAACAAAAATCTTGCATTGCCAGACTTCAATATTGCCAAAGTCAAAGAGATATTGGCAAGTGCCGGATGGGCAGATTCAGATGCTGACGGGTTTGCAGACAAGGTGATAAACGGGAAAAAACAGGCGCTTACTTTCAAACTTCTGGTAGGCGCCCCCTCTAAAGTGAATGAATTGGCCTGTAACAGCCTGAAAGAAACCTGTAAACAGGCGGGGATAGATCTGCAATTGGTGAGCATGGATTTGGGCACCATATCCACAGATACCAAAAATGGCAATTATGATAGCGCTTTTCTTGGGGTAGGGATCTTCCCGGGTCAGGTGGAATATTACCAGCGCTTTCACTCCAAAAGCCTGTCGCCTGCTGGTGATAACCGGTCAAATTATGTAAGCGCTGAAGCCGATCGGCTGATTGAGGCCATTCGGGTAGAACCGGATCCTGTAAAGCGAAATGAGCTTTATCTTAAGATTCAGGAAGTGTTTTATAACGAGTTGCCGGAAATTCCGGTTTATGCGCCATTACAACGAATCATCATATCCAAAAAATTTGAATCGGGTCTGGAAAGCGAAAATCGTCCGGGCTATTATGAGCAGTTTGCAAGGATTAAAGCAGAATAATACTTACATGAGTGAAGAGTACATGAGTACATGAGTGAAGAGGGAGGTCGTTCGGCCTGGGATACCGTCAGGGCCTTTGGCCCGTAACAATCACAAACTCAGCGCGCCCCCTCTTCACTCATGTACTCACCACGTCGCCTCTTCTCCAAGGTATTCATTCAACTGTGCGGCAATCTGCTCTTTGCGGGCTTCGCTGCGTTCGAACTCCTCCTTGACGGTGCGCTTTTTGCGCTTCATCTCATATTTGTCAATATTTCCGGTAATGGAATAATACAGGTTGAACAATCCGCCTTTGTCAGGCAGCGGATCCAGATCGTTATCGTGCTTTTTCAGGCGGTTGAGCAGCACCTGTCCGGCATTGATCTTGATTTTATAATTGATTTCGTTGTCGAAGCTATGTTCTCCGCTCAAGGTCATATTGAGCGCATTACTTTGAATCAGCATGACCGGGATGTAAACTTTTTCATTTTTCACCTCCAGGAAGTTCTGCATATCCGTGAATCGGACTCTGCGCAAATCTTCCATATGTACGAAGGTGGAGAAGTCTTCAAACATTTTCACTTTCAACAATTCTCCGTTGGTGGCCTTCACATCTGCTAAAGCCCGCAAACGTTTCATATCAAACTCGCCGGTACTATTCCAGTATGCCCAAAGCATGACCCGGCCAATTAGCCGGCCTCGCAAATTGGCATCTGTGATAACCTCCTGACCAAAATTTTCGCATTGCAGCAGCATGGTTTGCAGATCCAGATCAGTGGCTGTAATGCGCATTTGCAAGGAGGGTTGCTGATCAAAACGGGCATCCCCATTCAAGGCCAGGGCACCTTGCATGGCCAGTGTATTCCCCTGGATGTTCAGATTACCCTGTTCAAATGTCAGCTTGCCCTGAAAATTTTTTCCTTCAATTTTACCATAATCAAATGCCAGTATAGTGGCTTCGAACACGCCATTTAGTCGTTCCATATTCAGGCTGCGTTCTGCGTTTTTATCCATTTTTATGGAATCCAGCTGGGCTTCTCCACCAGCCTCTGAAACGGTTGTCTGCACAGAAAACATCTCGATCAACTGGTCTACATCCAGGTTGTTGGATTGCAGGTTTGCCTGAAAATCCAGCGCGGCATTGGTAGTGTTCAGCGAATCTGAAAACAATACCGGAAGCAGATTGCTTGCTGTTCCGTTTAATGCAAAATCACTTTTTCCTGCCTGAAGTATCAGGCCTTCCAGTTGGAACGTATTGTCCTGCAAGCGCAAAAATCCGCTTTCCATCCGCACTGGAATCTTGTTGTAGGTTACTGTTGCCCGGTCAAACTGAATTTCCCCTGAGGCATTCACCTGGCTTATCCGGCGCATACTGGCCATATCTGCATATCGTCCTTGCACCTGTAAACGGTTGAGTCGAATGAAACCGTCGCCGGAAGTGATCAGTTCATCATTGAACAGTCCATATGCGGCTTCCAGAGGTAATATGCCATTGGCCTGAAAATCCACTACAGGATCATTTAGTTGACTCACTTTGAGGGCCAAACTAAGTGCCTGCCCCCCGAAATCTCCTCGAAAATCCGCAAGTTCAAAATCTCCGGATCCATCTGCACGCGAGTGATACCGAGCACGGAAGGACACATTCCGGAGGGAGCTTTGCAACATTTCCGAGCTCACTTTGCCATCGCGCAGACTTACTTCAAACTGAACATCCGGGGTTTCCGTTTTACTCAGCCGGCCTTTCACCAATCCGCTGCAGGCATAATTTCCGGAGCTTTGAAACGCTTTAAAATAGTCGTGATAAGCCCCCGGCAGAAGGTTCGCAACCATGGAAATATCGCCTTCCTGGCTGGATAACTTCAGGTTGAGGTCTGTGGCATCCTCTTTCGAAATGGCCGCTCCTTCTACAGTGAAAGTATTGCCGCCCAGGGAAAATTCTACATTTTGCAAAGTATAGAGCCCCTTTTTCAAGTCCACAGCAAGGATGGCATCATAACTGACTTTTTCGCCGGCCAGATACCTGCTGCTATCAGATTCTATCCGGTTAATTTTCAAATCTGCTCTACTGGAAAGTTGAAATTTTTGGGCAGAGAAATTGCCATTGAGCTGGGCGTTATTGACGAGCAATTCTGCCGTTTGTTGAGCCGGCCGGTTTTCATACAGCACAGCCACCTGATTCAGTTCGGCATTTTCCAAAGCCAGTTGCAGGTTGCTTTCCTGTGTTGGGTTTTTGGGTTTGACGCCATCATCCTTCAAAATATCCGTGTTGGATTTACCGGATTTATTCACCACCATACGTACGGCGGCGTTGCTCAGTTGCACGGTATGTATTTTTAAATCATCAGAAAACAAACTCAGCACATCAAACCGGAACACCAGCGATTTTGCTACCAGTAGCTTGCCGCCAAAGGCATCAATAAGTTCAACGTCCGACATCTCCACTGCAGCATCCGGGAATCCGGAAATCAGAGAAAGACTGGCGTCACCCACCCTTAACTCTGTTTTGAGACTCTTGTTAATTTCAGCGATAAGTTGCCGGCTCACCTGTTTATCAAAAAAGGCGGCCAGCACAAAGAGTAGTAAAAAAAGACTCAGAATGGCAAAAAATATGCCTTTCAGCAGGCGGAAAAACCAGGTACGACGAGCAGGTGCAGGGTTGGATAAGGGTTGCGGCTCCATATTTGAGAAAGATTACGGGCGTAGTCAGGGTACAAATTTCTTGATTTCATTTTTCCATACCTGATAGCCCAGGCCATTCAGATGTAATCCGTCTTCCGTAAACTGAGCTGAAAGATTGCCATCTGCGTCTGCAAAGGAACTTCCGATGTTCAGAAAGGGCAGCGCATAGGAGTGAGCAATACCAGATATACGTTCATTCAGTGCTTGTATCCGGGTGTTTTTTGTGCCAGTCTGACGCAAGTGGTTGTTCACCGGGAGTACACTGAGCAAATATAGTTCCGTGTTGGAAGATTCCTTCCGGATTTTGGCCACAATTTGTCGGTAAACGGATTCAATTTGAGCGAGATCATTGCCGAAGTTGAGGTCATTTACGCCAATAAGCAGGAAAATTTTGCGTGGTTTGTGTCGCAGCACTTCCGGTAGTCGATCCATTACGCCTTGTACAAAATCCCCGGACACCCCCCGATTGAGAATAGGTGTTGTTTCGGGGAATAATTCTTGCCACTCTGCTTGTTCTGTCTGGCTGTCGCCCAAAAAAATAATGGCTCCGGGGCGTTCTTCCAGGTGTTCAAAGTGTTGCACCCGATGGTGGTAGAGTCCGGAAGTTTGGCGCTGCAATTTAAGCCAGGTATATTTCCAGCCACCCAAACGGAGTACTGCCGTCAGCGCCAAAAACAACCCCAGGATGTTCAAAAAAACAGATATATAAAAAAGTCGCTTCATATTTTTTTCAGGTACTCCGCCAGTTCCTTTTGGACATCTTTGATGTCATCCACAGCTACGCCCAGATGAAAAGCACGCAGATTGGCATTACGTAACAGTATAAAGACTTCATTGTGTGGATCTTTTTTAAATCCTTTTGGATCCAGCAAAAAAGGTCGATCTGTGGCGGAAAACATTAGGCCAAAATCCAGGAAGCGCCCCAAACTTTCGGTACACAACTGCGTTTGGTGGTCAAACTCCTGTAAGTCTTTTTGGATCACATTTTGGCGAAAAGCGAATACAGAAGCCAGGCTGTTGCGCATTTTCAGGTCTTTGATCAGACTGGCATCTCCTGTTTGTACCATAATGTCGAAAGTAGTAGGCGGAAAAGCTCTGAATACCCCGCGCTGGTATACTTCGGCGAAAAAGGAAAAAGCACTAAATATGGAGTCCTGGTTTTCATATTCGCTCAATTCCAGGAATTTGATCAGGCAATATACGTCACGTTTACAATCATTCAGATTCATTTGATCAGATTCCAGCTCTTCTTGCAGATCCTGCTGAACAGCTGCCAGATATTCTTTCAGTTTTATTTGATCCTTGGCCGCATCTCGGCAGCGATCGGCCCTGGTGGCGATGAATAAGGAAACCAGGATAAGTGAAACCTGTGTAACATATTTTTTTAGTCCGGCGGGATCGAAAAGGCCGGAAAAACGGGCAAACCAGCGTTTGAACATGTGCTTTTTGTTTTGAGGCGACAAAATACAACGCTCAAAAAAGTTCCTTGCCGGCAAATTTGGTCAGGCTGCCGGTTACTTTGCCGGTGAGCTCCAGCACTGCAGCATATTGTTTGTATTTCCGCTTGAACTTCGGCGCAAGGTCGATCAGATCACGCAGGTATGGCTTTTGCACAGTACGCACACCCAGGGCAACTTTATCCAGTGTATTGAGTCCTCCCTGCCATTTCTCAGATTCCCGCAGGATTTTTTCCATGGATGCGCGATTCTGGTTGTGGTATTTCTGTACGTATTTAATGCCTTTCACCGGATCTACAAACTTAAGGTCTTCCTGCATGAATTTGATGTAATCCTGGATAAGGCCGTCGAGTTTTTGCTCCGCGGGCAGATTGCTGTTTGCCAGCCGACTCAGTTCTTTTTGGTGTGCGCTCAGCCAACGGTTTTGCTTAAGAGAGGCACATTGGGTGGTGAGGAAGAGAAGGGGAAGTGCAAGCCAGAGGATGGATTTTTTCATAGCAGGTAGATTTGGTGGGATAACGTTGGATCGGGGTGGTTGTTTCCCACAGATGGGTATTTGTTTCCCGCAGATGTTTGTTTCCCGCAGATGTTTTTTTCCCACAGATATTTTTTCCCGCAGATTTTCGCAGAGGAACCGCAGATCTCGCAGAGCGCGTTCGGCTGGGTAATTCAAAAAGAGAACAAAAAAATCCGCGTCATCCGCGTCATCCGCGTTCCCTAAAAAATCCGCGGCATCCATGTTCTTTTCCGCAGAACGCGTTCGGCTGAGCAATTCAAAAAGAGAACAAAAAAATCCGCGTCATCCGCGGCATCCGCGTTCCCTAAAAAATCCGCGTGATCCATGTTCTTTTCCGCAGATCTCGCAGAGCGCGTTCGGCTGGGCAATTCAAAAACAGAACAAAAAAATCCGCGGCATCCATGTTTTTTTCCCGCAGATTTTCGCAGAGGAACCGCAGATCTCGCAGAGCGCGTTCGGCTGGGTAATTCAAAAAGAGAACAAAAAAATCCGCGTCATCCGCGTCATCCGCGTTCCCTAAAAAATCCGCGGCATCCATGTTCTTTTCCGCAGAACGCGTTCGGCTGAGCAATTCAAAAAGAGAACAAAAAAATCCGCGTCATCCGCGTCATCCGCGTTCCCTAAAAAATCCGCGGCATCCATGTTCTTTTCCGCAGAACGCGTTCGGCTGAGCAATTCAAAAACAGCAAAAAAAAAATCCGCGTCATCCGCGTTCCAAAAAAATCCGCGTCATCCGCGTTCCAAATCCATCCGCGTTCCACCACAAAAAAAGGTTGCCTGCGAAGCGCACGCGCTACAGGCAACCTTTTGAAAAATCGGTACTTGGGATTATTTCACAATAAGTTTCCCAGAGGCCACCAACCGGCCATCAGCGGCAAGTTGATAGATGAGGGTCTGTCCGGCAGGAAGGTCTTGCCGGAGTAATCGGAATTCGGATTGATTAAAGGAACGATAAGTTAGCAATCGGCTTTGGATATCGTAGAGGAAGATGGTGTATTCTTGGGCGTTTACACCTTCAACTTTGAAATTGACACTTTCAGCAGCAGGGTTTGGGTATACCGTCAACTCTGCTCCTTTAACATACACCTCTTTGGTGTTGGTGAGCACTATAAAACTGTCGCAAACGGTGTGGTACGTAGTATTGGTAAACACCGGAGCGTTGAAGTCGAAATAGATGGCGGCACTATTGAAGATCGTGGTTTCGCACGGCACATTCGGTTTTTGAGACACGCGAAACTTGACGAACCCTTCACTTAACGCACCGCCACCAGGCTGGAGATTAAGGTTGGTGAGTTTGAACTCTACGATACCATTGCCTAAGATGTCAAATTGGTAGGGATGGCTCGCAGCGCCCGGGAATACGGTAACCGGATCCAGCACAGCAGAGAGGGTGTCGCGAATCACGACCTGCTGCACCGTATCGGCTCCGGTATTCTGGAATTGGATTACAAAGTCTAAATCGGTTTGTGGACTGACGTAATGAGGCACGTCATAGCCTTTAGGATGGCCTCTTTTTGAGTACAAGGGATTAAAATCGGTTTCGTTGCTCTCTTGGCAGTCGCTTTCGATGAATACATCTGCGTCATTTTCAGGGAACATCGTATAGAACCCAAGCGATACCTCGCTGGTACTAGTGTCAGAAATACAGCCTTCTACGGCGGCAGTAGGATAGCCAGCTCCAGGATAACCCGGGCTTTGTTCGGCAATAATTCGGTAGGTGCTGCCATTGGCAACCGTAGCCCAAACAATCTGGCTTTGACCGGCATCCAGTTCAAATTTATAATCCGGGCTACCTGGAGGTGTGAGCATCACTACATCTTCTGTAATGATATACCCCAGCGGTCCGCCCATGGCACCAGGACCAATATTCTCCAGCAGTAGTTTTACCGAATCATTTTCACAAAATGCTTTGGCTGCAATAATGGCGCCGTCCCAGCCGGTATTGATGTTGCAAAAATCATTAGGTGAAATTTCTGCGGTTACACAATGTGCCTGACCGGCTTCTGTATCACAACTCAGGAAGGCTGTAACGGTGAAGTTGCCACAATCCCCATTGTTAAGGGTGCCTAGATTGAATTGATAGATATTGTCACCCAACGGGAAGGCCGTAATGGAACTTCCGGTGAGGGTCATATTCGGATCCAGCGCCACTTGAACCTGCGTATTCAAGGATGGAATGGATCCGGAATTACAGTAGCGAATGCTGTAAGTATTGTCGGCACAACGGCGTAATACGGGTGTAGTTACATCTACTTCGTTACGCGGACAATCGAACAGGGTGCGGACAGGAATGTCCACAAAAACGGTATCATAGAATGAACTAACCTGAATGTCAACAATGGAATCGCAGCCCTTCCAGTAAGGATTTGGCGGGAACAACACCATTTTATAATCTCCCGTATCAACCTCAACTTTCAGGTCGCCATTTGCATTGGCTACTGTGAACAAGGTATCAAAAGCGCTTTCTACACGAACCACCCAGTTTCGAAGGCCTGGTTCGCCCTGGTCTTTCTGGCAGTTGTTGTTGAAATCACGGAAAATGTTGGCCTGGATATAGCTGGTTAAAACGGTACAATTGGCGTCTGTTTTTACCAGATAGGCATAGGACTCGCCAAAACCGCCTACAAACTGCTCTGTAGAGCCAGCAATGACCGCGCCACCTTTAATCGGGATCAGGTCGAAACCAATGTCCAGACCTCCTCTGCCTACTACGGCCTGACAAACGATCTCCCCCTGGATGTCGGTTTTAAGCAGCATTAAATCATCCAGGTTTAATGCGCTGCTACGATAACCGGAAATAAACAGGTGGTTTCCTGATCCTGCGAGGCCGTAAAAACTGTAAAAATCATACAGTTTTTGCCAGATTGGTGTTGGATTGCCGGCGCCGTCGATCTTAAGGAGGAACCCTGCTCCATCAGGTTCAGCATTGGTTCCTCCTGCTACAAGTAAATCGCCATTGGCCAATGCAATGGCTGCTCTGGTTTCTTCATCGGAATTGTTAGCTGATCCGTTGATCGCATAAGAATTGCTCCACAACAGACTGCCAATCGAATTCACTCGAATAGCCAATACATCCTTGTCGTCTCCAATGGTAGGCTCGGATTCTCCTACCACTACTAAATCGCCATTTGGGATGGCCACAATTGAATGACCTCTGCGACGGTACTCCGTTGATCCATAATTTTCGAACCATTGGGTAGTGCCATTCGCATCGGTTTTGAGTACGAAGATGTTTTCTTTATCAGGATTATCAGCAGTACGCTGAAAACCAGTCAATACCAGGGAGCCATCCTGGAGTTCTACAAGCGCGCGAGCCTCGTCATCCAGGCTGTTGCCAATGTTTTTACTCCAGAGCTTATTCCCGTAGGCATCTGTTTTTAACAGGAAAATATCGCGACGAGCAGGGCCATTATCATCTACGTCTACATACCCTGCTATGGCGTACCCGGTGTCGCGGGTAGCAACAACAGCAAATGCTTCGGAGCGTGATACCGGGCCAGCGGCCATGATCTGCTTGCTCCATTGCTGTTTTCCGTCGGCATCCGTTTTTATCAGGAAAATGCGGCTGTTACCATTGTAGTAACCTGCCATGATATAGCCCCCATCAGGCGTAGCAGCGATACTGCGGGCGATGTCCTGGCCGCTGCCTCCGTAAATACGTTCCCAACCCTGACCGTTGACTTGTGCAACAGACAGCAGCATGATGGAAACTATGTACAGGTACTTTTGCATGATGGTTTGGATTACGTATTGTCGCCGTTGATTTCTTTCAACAGTACAAAAGTGCGGCGACCTTATGGCCGTTGGAAAGACAAAAATTCCCATTTGTTGAATTATTTTTAGCGGAATGTTTTTTCTGGTTGTGCAGTTAATTTGAAAAAAAACCTTACTTTTATCAAATTAGTGCCGAATATTGTGCACAAAATTAGTGAAAAGGTTCTTTTCAAAGACTTCGTTTGTTGAACATATTGCCGTAAAAAAGTATGCAAAAAAGTGTTTTATTAGAGATTATCCGATCTCTTGACAAGAAGGAAATCCGGGAATTACATAAATGGCTGCAATCACCGGCCCACAATCAACGACAAGATGTGGTTCGATTGTTTGATTTTTTGGTAAAAAATCTGCCTAATAGCGACGAAGCATCAGAAAAGGCCAAAGCATGGAAATATGTATTTCCGGGAGAAGCGTTTGATGATGCTTATTTGCGGCAGGTCATGTATTTCTTGTTGAAGGCCATTGAGGATTATTTGGTGTTTGAGGATTTGTCTAAAGATAAGGTGCAATATCAATTGTCGCTTTCCCGGATTTACAGAGAAAGAAAACTGGAGAAGGCTTTCAGGCAGTCTTTCCGCATGGGTAAGGAGAATCTGGAAAGTCAGCCTTTAAGAGATAATTATTATTTACACCTTAAGTTACTGTTTGAAAAGGAGTATAGTCTTTTGCCTATTATGGTAAATGCATCAGCAAACCTTCAGGATACGTCTAATGCCCTGGAGCATTGGTTTATCTCCGAAAAGCTGCACCTGGCCTTGGCTATGATCGCACACCGTGCCGTTTATAAAACAGTTACCTATGATGAAGGTATTTTTCAGGAGGTATTGGATTATGTTCAAAATAAAGGCTTGCTGCAGGTTCCGGCCATCGCAGCAAAGTATTATGCCTATATGACTATGGTAAATCCTGCTGAGGAGGCCTTTTTTGACGATTTTGAAACTATATTGTTACAAAGTGCCCTTGGTATCTTTAAAAAGTCTGAAATGCACGACTTGTACCGGATTGCCCTGAACTATTGCACAGCTAAAGTGAATCAGGGCAATCTGGATTATAGCAGGCGTGCACTTAATTTTTACCGAAGCGGGGTAGAAACAGGAATCCTTCTGGAGAACAATGTGATTTCCCGTTACGCTTTTGGGAACGCCGTTGCCTTTGCCCTAAAGATTGGAGATTTTGAATGGGCAGAACAGTTTATCCAAAAGTTCCAGCACCATCTGGAAGAAAAAGAGCGCAACAGCATTGTCCATTTTAATCAGTCCAGAATATACTTTGAAAAAGGAGACTACAATCAGGCACAGCAACTGCTGATGCAATTTGACTACGACGACATGTTGTTCAACCCGATAGCCAAAACCATGCTTCTGAAAATATATTTTGAAACAGATGAGTACGATGCCTTCGAGTCGCTTCTGGAAAGCCTGCGTACCTACCTGCAAAGGAAGGAGGCTATGGACGCCACCCGGAAAGCTTCTTATAAAAACATGATCAGCTTGATGAAGAAGTTGCTGCAGCTCAATATTTTCTCCAGAACCCAAAAAGAAACATTTCGGGAGTTAGTGTTAAAAACCAATCCATTGGCAGAAAGGGATTGGTTTCTGAAGCAGCTCGACCGCAGGTAGGAACGCGGGGTGGAACGCCGATGGAACGAGGATTTGTCATCCTGAGGCACGATGGATCTGGAACGCGGATGGAACAGGAAGGCGGATGGAATAGGAACGCGGATGACGTGGATTTTTTAGAACGCGGATGACGCAGATGACGCGGATTTTTGATGCTGCCTGCGGCAGCAATGTCTCTTGAGCCATCAAGCCGAACGCCTTTTGCGAACAGGAACGCGGATGGAACAGGAACGCGGATGGAATAGGAAGGCGGATGACGCGGATTTTTTTAGAACGCGGATGACGCGGATTTTTGATGCTGCCTGCGGCAGCCATGTTACGTGAGTCACCAAGCCGAACGTGTTCTGCGAACAGGAACGCGGATGGAATAGGAACGCGGATGACGCGGATTTTTTTGGAACGCGGATGACGCGGATGACGCGGATTTTTGATGCTGCCTGCGGCAGCCATGTTACGTGAGTCACCAAGCCGAACGTGTTCTGCGAACAGGAACGCGGATGGAATAGGAAGGCGGATGACGTGGATTTTTTTAGAACGCGGATGACGCAGATGACGCGGATTTTTGTTGCTGCCTGCGGCAGCCATGTTACGTGAGTCACCAAGCCGAACGTGTTCTGCGAACAGGAACGCGGATGGAATAGGAACGCGGATGACGTGGATTTTTTTAGAACGCGGATGACGCAGATGACGCGGATTTTTGTTGCTGCCTGCGGCAGCCATGTTACGTGAGTCACCAAGCCGAACGTGTTCTGCGCAAATCTGCGGGTCATCAGCGCCATCTGCGGGAGATTAAAAACATTTACCAGTCATTTCCCGGAAAGCCAGTCACCATGACCAACCTTAGGTAGGTCGGACAAAACACCCAGTATTCAAGTTTTTTACTGTAGTTTTAAGCCTCCGAAAATTTTTTTGATCAAAAATTAAGTTTTTTTATCAGGTTTTCAGGGTTTTTTTTCAACAAAATGACTTTATTTATAGTTTAACTTGTTGAAAATCAATTATTTTTTTAAAATAAACATAATTATAGAGTCAACAAATTCCATTTTTTGTCTTTTGCAGGTGGTAGGGGATGCTGCACTTTTGTACTGTCAATAAGAAAGAGCGGCGGCGGAAATGAAAAATGCGGCAGGAATTATTGACCACAGTTTTTGAAACTTTTCATGAGATTATATACGGGAAATCCGAACGCGGCGCAAACGAGCGCCGCGTTTTTTTTTTGGTGCACACGGATGGAACGCGGATGGAATAGGAACGCGGATGACGCAGATTTTTTTGGAACGCGGATGACGCGGATGACGCGGATTTTTGATGCTGCCTGCGGCAGCCATGTTACGTGAGTCACCAAGCCGAACGTGTTCTGCGAACAGGAACGCGGATGGAATAGGAAGGCGGATGACGTGGATTTTTTTAGAACGCGGATGACGCAGATGACGCGGATTTTTGTTGCTGCCTGCGGCAGCCATGTTACGTGAGTCACCAAGCCGAACGTGTTCTGCGAACAGGAACGCGGATGGAATAGGAACGCGGATGACGTGGATTTTTTTAGAACGCGGATGACGCAGATGACGCGGATTTTTGTTGCTGCCTGCGGCAGCCATGTTACGTGAGTCACCAAGCCGAACGTGTTCTGCGCAAATCTGCGGGTCATCAGCGCCATCTGCGGGAGATTAAAAACATTTACCAGTCATTTCCCGGAAAG
>JBIKUE010000032.1:0-43709 GCA_044347755.1 Saprospiraceae bacterium | reverse complement strand
AAATGCGGCAGGAATTATTGACCACAGTTTTGAAACTTTTCATGAGATTATATACGGGAAATCCGAACGCGGCGCAAACGAGCGCCGCGTTTTTTTTTGGTGCACATGGATGGAACGCAGGTGGAACACGGATGGAATAGGAACGCGGATGAGGCGGATTTTTCATGCTGCCTGCGGCAGCCATGTTACGTGAGTCACCAAGCCGAACGTGTTCTGCGCAAATCTGCGGGTCATCAGCGCTTTCTGCGGGAAACTTTCACTGCGAGCCATCTGCGGGAAACTTTCACTGCGAGCTATCTGCGGGAAACACTAAACAAGCGCTACTTCATTAACTCTTCAATTACCCTTCCTGTAGTACCATTTGGCTCCATGATCCGCAACATGGAAGCAAGAGTTGGCGCAATATCGGTGATGTTGACTCGTCTGAATGTTTCGCCGGGTTGAATGCGCCCGCCATACCATAATAGCGGAACATGGGTATCGTACGGATACGGTGAGCCATGGGTGGTGCCTCCTTTGCCAAAAAACTTGTCGTCGGCATGCCAGGCCGGATCCAGCAGATAGAGAATATGACCGGAGCGACGCGGGTGAATGCCTCTTCTGATTTCACTTACGAACGGATATTCCGGAGGCAACATATCCACCTCCTGGCGCAACAAGGCATCATAAACCCCGGGCATATTCCTGAGCTGATCTATAATGGCATGCGCCACATCTTCCGGGGATAGATTTAAGTCCAGGATAGCTTCCCAATTGAGCCATATTTGCTGGTTTTCTACGGCTTTGATAAAATCGGCCACGCCAAATTGATTCGCCAGATTTTTTTCCAGCAAATCTTCCAGCACGCTTTCAGGGAACACTCCGGCAGGGATACGAAGTTTGTTCAAGTGCACGGGCGTTTCAGCACCTCCATGGTCGGCGGTAAGAAAGACCAGCACATTGTTTTGGCCAAATTTTTTGTCCAGATAATCTAATAATCGCGTCATTTCGCGGTCCATCCGTACATACATGTCTTCCGTTTCTTCTGCATGTATGCCAAACTGGTGCGCGCAATAATCCGTTGCAGAGTAACTGATGCAAAGGAAATCGGTATCATCATCATCGCCCAGTTGCATGCCTTCAATGGTTCGCATGGCAAAATTGGTTACCATCGTATTGCCATAAGGGGTAAAGCGCAGAACGCCGTAGTTTCCACTCGCCCTTGCTGATGAAAAATCATGTGGGAATCCGGACGTTAAAGTGCCGTAAGATCCCAAATAATTCCAGTCGGCAAAACTTTCCGATGGAGCATGTCCAAGTTCCCAGGTTTTAGTCAAAAAAGTATCGGGCCACCGTCGGGCATTGTAATCCCGTAACCATTGTGGTAGCCCCAAGGAGTCTGGATAATAAGAGGAGGTAATCCAGTTTCCTGAAATGTCATCAAACCAGTAGCATCCATTGGGAATATGGCCTGCGGGCAAAATGGCGCCGCGGTCTTTCAAACAAACAGATGCTACTTTGGAGCGAAAATTATTACTCAGCCGAAGCTCGTCGGTAATGGTACTGCTAAGCAGAGACGCCGGCGAATGTTGGCCCACTTCTGGTTTGGATTTGGCCGTACCGCCAACCAGTTTAAACCGTTTATCAGTGGTACAATATCGTTTTGCATTCCATTCCGTATCAAACCAATCGTTACCAATAACCCCGTTCACAGATGGCGTAGTGCCGGAATAAATAGCTGCGTGACCTGGCCCGGTGTAGGTGGGCATATAATTAAAATGGGTATTCTCGCAAGAAAAACCACCCTGCAGAAGTCGGTTAAAGCCTCCCGGGCCATAATGACGCTGATACCGGTACAAAAAATCGTACCGCATTTGATCCACCACAATGCCAACCACAATTTTGGGTTTCGGGTGCGTGGATTTTTGGGAATAGGCCACAAGCGGCAAAAGGGTAAATACAATCAGCAGCGAAAGCAAAAATCTCATAATGTTCTGGAGAAAATGGCGTTAATCCTGAGAATGGATGGATTTAATTGCGCGAAGGTCGGAAAATCCCAACCCGCAGCTGATGAAAGTTTTGTTAAAAAAGAAGATTCAACCATACCATCCCGCTCTAATCAAACCAGTGGGCGCATATTGCTATTCAAACCGTTGGAAAATGCCATAAAAAAGTGACCTTTGTGGATGTTAGACTTTGAATGGTCGTCCATGAGTCATATACGTCATAACCCTTCCCGGAATATCATTCCGGGATACATAAACCCATAAACCCATAAACCCCATAAACCCCATAAACCCATAAACCCATAAACTCTCCTTCACCATACTTCATGACTGAAAACGAACCGATCAACCCCGATGTTACCGAAAATCAGGTAGAAGAAACACCTGAAATTCCTACACCTCCCGCACCACCTTCGCTGGATGTTGATCCCATCATGGTCCATGCAGAACGCGTTAAAGCAGAAATAAGCCGGGTGATTGTAGGCCAGGACGATATGCTTGAATTATTGCTGGTGGCCTTGTTTACCGGCGGACATGTGTTACTGGAAGGTGTGCCGGGTATTGCCAAAACCCTCACTGCCAAATTGCTGGCCCGCACCCTTCATACAAATTTTAGTCGCATTCAGTTTACACCAGACTTAATGCCGGCCGACGTGTTGGGCACCTCTGTGTTCAATATGAAAACCTCGGATTTTACCTTTAAAGCCGGGCCAATATTTTCCAATATCGTACTCATCGATGAGATTAACCGGGCGCCGGCCAAAACCCAGGCTTCCCTGTTTGAGGTTATGGAAGAGCGTCAGATCACGGTGGATGGAGAAACCTATACGATGTCGGCGCCATTCATGGTGGTTGCAACCCAAAACCCCATTGAACAGGAAGGTACCTATAAATTGCCTGAAGCGCAGCTAGACCGTTTTTTATTCAAAATTATTCTGGAATACCCAAGCCTGTCAGAAGAACAAACCATTCTGCGCCGGTTCCGAAACGACTTTGCGGGGGAACTGAAGGAAACGGTAAATCAGGTATTGTCTCCTGCGGAAATTGCTGAATGTCAGCGTATTATCGAAGAGGTGTACATCAGGGAGGAACTTCTGGACTATATTGCTGCCATTGTTCATAATACCCGAAGCAATGCTGATCTTTTCCTGGGAGCAAGTCCGAGAGCGTCTTTATCTCTTATGAAAGCTTCCAAAGCGGTGGCTGCCATGGCCGGACGAAATTTTGTGACGCCGGATGATATACGTTATGTGGTTTACCCAACCCTTAACCACCGTGTGATCCTGACACCGGAACGTGAAATGGAAGGCTATACCACACGGGAAGTGCTGGATGATATTGTAAAGAAAATAGAGGTGCCGAGGTAAGTTATCTCTGCAAAAACCACTCAATGGCCAGTCGGTAGCCATCCAGTCCAAGTCCTGCGATGGTTCCGACACAATTGGCAGACAAGTATGAGTGATGCCGGAAAGATTCCCGCCGGTGCACATTACTGATGTGTACTTCTACCACCGGAGTTTGAATGGCCGCGATGGCATCTGCGATGGCAATGGAGGTGTGGGTATAAGCACCGGCATTTAGCACAATCCCGTCATAAGAGAATCCTGCCTCGTGCAGTTTGTCGATCAGCACGCCTTCATGGTTACTTTGAAAATATTCCAGCGAGATTTTAGGGTATGCTGAACATAAAAGCCCAAAATATGATTCAAAGGTTTGGTTGCCATAAATGTCCGGCTCCCTTGTACCTAGCAAATTCAGATTGGGTCCATTTAGAATAAGGATTTTCATGGTTGCAAAATTCTCCTTATTTTTGAAAGTCTGCAAGTAGTTGACCGAATGAATGACCTTGTTTATCATACTTTCGGCCGACTTTCCGGCAAATTTGACCTGCAGGCTGTCATAATTAGCAAGCTATGCCCAAACAACTTCTCTTGATCGCGCCCTTTTTCCTGTTTTTAAGTGCACTATACGGACAAAGTGCCATGGTTTCTGATCCGGTTTTTATCCGGACAGACTATGGTTACGAGCTCATTGGCCGTCTGCGAGATCGTATTTTGATTTTTCGCGATCGCTACGAAGACTTCGTGGTACAGGCATTTGATCCACAATTGAAACTAAGCTGGGTGAAGGAACTGGATGATCTGGACCATCGCGGCACCCGTATTTTGGGAGTGGTTCCTGGTCGCAATGACTTTTCGGTCGTTTATCAAACACGTCGCCGGGGCAATACTGTCTTGCGGGTACATAAATACGATCCGGGCGCCAACCTGATAGATAGTATGGAGGTTAAGAACTATGGTGAGCGCATCTTTAATACGCCTAAATTGGAAATAGCGCGAAGCGAAGATCGAAATTGTGTGGTGGTATATAATGTTGCAGAACGGGATCGGATTGAAGCCACCTGCATATATCTGGATAAGATGATCGCTCCTTGGGATTATGTGGCTTTTGTGGAAGACCATTCAGATATTTTTGAGTCCAGGGAGCCTCAGGTAACGCTGAGTAATTCCGGTACTTTTTTCTGGATCACGGAACGAAACAACCGCAAAGCAAAGCTTCAAAAACATGAACTGGAAATTATCCGGTTCGATGGAAGTGGGGTTAATGTAAATGCTACACCACTTGGGAACTACCTGACGGTTGATCTCAAATTTGCTTTTGATCATCAAAACCAACAGCTCACCGGAGCCGGCTTATGGACCGACAAAACCCGGGATCGCTCCAGCGGAGTTTTTTATGTTCGGATGAAACCGGGGGTCGATTCTGCCCTGACACTTCGTTATGAACCCTTTGACGAAAAGTTTCTATCCGTTTTAAGGCAAAAGGAAGGGGCTGACGGCATTAAAGGAATTGCAGATGCGAATTTGCAGGAAATACTGCTCAGACAAGATGGCGGGATTGTTTTGGTTGCCGAGCGCTACAGGGAAGTACAGCGAGGCGCCTCTGCTGGAAGAGGGTTTTTTCGCGACGGGATGCGGATGATCATTGATTATTACTATGATGATATGTTTGTACTCGCCATTCAACCTAACGGGCAGATACAGTGGAAAAGTGCTTTGCATAAAAAACAGTATTCGCAGGACGACGACGGCACGTTTTCTTCCTATTTCCTCATGCGAACCCCTGATAAGATGCGGCTTTTCTTTAACGATGAAATTAAATATGAAAACACCTGCAGCGAATATGTGCTCAGTGCTGCCGGAGAGTTTGACCGCAATAGCCTGCTCAATACCTTGAACCAAAGCCTTAGACTGCGTTTCAGAGATGCCATGCAATTAACTGCTAATGAATGCCTCATACCTTCTGAATACAGAGGCCGCCTCAAGTTGGTTTTACTCAGATTCTAAACCCCATAAACCCAAAAGGCGACCACAAGGGTAGCCCCTACATGAACCCCATAAACCCCATAAACTCCTGCCTTTTTGTCGTGTCATGGCAAAGGATATATGACAAAACCCGTTTTTTCCAGAGATGGCAGGCTGTTTGTCATATTTGATTTGGAACGGGATGGATTATTTTGTTGTTAGTTTGACACAAGGCCGAATTATTGCCTGGATTTATTGGGATATTTCCCATGTTTGCATCTGATGATTCGGTGAAATGTGTCGGATTTACTGAATCCGAGGCTTTTCATCTTTTACTCCCCACCCGTTCTATTGATATGTTTGATAATTATTTGATGACGCAGCAGTCTGATGACGAGCCGGATTTCGTGCCACTTTTCTCGCTGGAAGAAGACGATGAGAAGGCTGGAGAGGTGTTTCCTGACACTATACCCCTGCTTCCTTTAAAAAATACGGTTTTGTTTCCCGGCATTGTTACGCCTATTACAGTGGGCCGAGACAAAAGTATTCGTGCCGTTCAAAAGGCATATGAAGGCGACCGCTACATTGGTGTGCTTTCCCAAAAGGATTTAAAAATAGAATCACCTTCTGCGCGCGATCTGTATCGTGTGGGAACGGTGGCCCGCATACTGAAGTTGCTGAAAATGCCGGATGGATCTACCACGGCTATTCTGCAGGGACGTAAACGATTCCACCTGGACAGCCTTACGCAGGAGGATCCCTATATGGAAGGCCAGGTCAGTACCCTGGAGTACGACCAACCTAAAAACAAACTGGAGTTTCGGGCACTCATCAGCAGCGTTCGGGATGCCGCCAGACAGATCATTGAGTTGTCGCCACAAATACCATCTGAGGCGGTAGTGATGCTTAAAAACATCAATAACGATAACTTTTTGCTCAATTTCATTGCCTCCAACCTGGGTATTCCGGTCAATCATAAACAGGATATCCTGGAGATCAACAATCTCAAGGATAAAGCCAGTGCTATATTGCAACACATGGATTCCGAGTTGCAGTTGCTTGAACTGAAAGACCAAATCGAATCCAAGGTGCGCGTGGATATTGAAAAACAGCAGCGCGATTATTACCTCAACCAGCAGCTCAAAACCATTCAGGAAGAGTTGGGAAACAACCCTCAGGAAGAGGAAATTGAAGCGCTGATTCGTCGGGCTAAAAAGAAAAAGTGGCCCAAAAATGTAGAAGAAGCCTTCAATCGGGAGATCAATAAACTCCGCCGGGTGAATCCTCAAATTGCCGAGTACGCCATTGGATTAACCTATCTGGAAATACTACTGGAATTGCCCTGGCAGGAATACACCAAGGATCAGTTTGACCTGAAGAAGGTGAAACAAGTGTTGGATAAGGATCATTTCGGCCTTTCTAAAGTGAAGGAGCGCATCTTGGAACACCTGGCAGTACTCAAGCTGAAGGGCGACATGAAAGCGCCAATCCTTTGTCTGGTAGGGCCTCCTGGTGTAGGTAAAACCTCGCTGGGGTCCAGCATCGCGCGGGCGCTCAAGCGCAAGTATGTGCGCATGAGCCTCGGTGGTTTGCACGACGAGGCCGAGATTCGCGGTCACCGCAAAACCTATATTGGCGCATTGCCGGGCCGTATTATTCAATCCCTGAAAAAGGCTAAGGCCGCTAATCCTGTTTTTATCCTGGATGAAATTGACAAGGTAGGCAAAGATTTTCGGGGCGATCCGTCCTCTGCTTTACTGGAAGTGCTTGATCCGGAGCAAAACACTACCTTTTACGACAACTACCTCGAACTGGAGTTTGACTTGTCGAAAGTGCTGTTCATTGCTACCGCAAATACGTTAAGTACCATACAGCCTGCGCTGCTGGACCGGATGGAGATCATTGAAATTGCAGGGTATTCACTGGAAGAAAAAATTCAAATTGCCAAGCAACATCTGGTGCCGCTGCAACGCAAAGAGCACGGCTTGAAACCGGGTCAGGTAAAGATTACCGACAAGGCCTTGGAGAAGGTTGTTGACAGCTATACGGCAGAAAGTGGTGTGCGCAATTTTTCCAGGGAAATAGGTTCGGTAATGCGCTCTGTAGCTAAAAAGGTAGCGATGGAAGAGCCATACGACCTGACCGTCAAACCGGAACACTTACACGCTATTCTGGGGCCAACCAAATTTGATTCAGAGGTGTACAAGGAAAAACAAGGTCCTGGCGTAGCCATCGGTCTGGCCTGGACCTCCGTGGGCGGCGAGATATTATTTATTGAAGTTAGCCTGAACAAAGGCTCCGGCAGACTTCAACTGACCGGCAATCTGGGTGAAGTGATGAAAGAAAGTGCCAGCACGGCTCTTAGTTATATCAGGGCTCATGCCGATCAATTGGGTATACCAAACGAGGCGTTCGAGAAAAATGATATTCACATCCACATTCCGGAAGGTGCTATTCCAAAAGATGGTCCTTCAGCGGGCGTGACTATGCTTTCTGCCATTACGTCTGCATTGACTGGCAAGGCTTTAAAACCTTACCTGGCTATGACCGGCGAGATCACCCTTCGTGGAAAGGTATTGCCGGTTGGAGGCATTAAGGAGAAAATCCTGGCTGCCAAACGCGCAGGCATCAAGGAAGTGATTCTTTGCAAAGACAACCGCAAGCATGTGGAAGAAATTGAAAAAGAATACATTAAAGGCCTGAGTTTCCACTACGTAGACCGTATGGAAGAGGTAGTGGAGCTGGCTATTGGATTAAAAAAAGCCACTAAACCCAGTGAGAACGGTGCAGCTAAACGAGGGAAGAAGGTGGAAGCGTAGTTTTTTTACCACTGAGACACTAAGGACACTAAGAGGAGGCTTCTTAGTGTCCTTAGTGCCTTAGTGGTAAAACATCTTCTCTCAATGCCCTTTCTTGCCTTGCGAGGGTCTTACGACCCCGCAATCTACCCCTTCACCCATTTCCCCCGGGCTACTATTTTACCCTGCATATCTTCCAACTGCAATAAATAGAGTCCACGAGGCCAGGTCTCCCCGGAAGGGGTGTTGTTCCAAAGCATCAATGCCTGTTGAGCACCGCGCGCATCGTATACGCGCAGCCGTATAGGTTGCCCCTGCCATGTTTCCGGAATATGCAGTTGGAAAGCGCCGGTGGATGGATTGGGGAACACCTTCAGAGCCTCTACTTCGGGTGTTAACGCTTTATTGCCGGACACTTCCTCACAACGCGCTATTTGATCCAGTAACACCTGATATTTTGGCCGATCGGTCCAGGGTGCCGGGTCATCTTCCTCAAAAATATGTCCCCAGGATCCATATTGACTTTGCCAGGGGCCGGTGAGTACAAAAGCCAGAGGTAATTCGCTGCCTAAACGACGAAGGCTGTCGAGCATGCGATTATAGAGTTGGTACATGCCGGGATGCACCTGGGCATCATACATGGCTTGTATGTATGGCGGCACGGTAAAATTGGTGAAGTGCTGACCACCTTCATAGTTGGCTACCTTTTTATTGTACAATTTTGCGGTGCGGTACACCATTTCCCAATGCAGATAAAAGGCCAGGAACGTATTATTGGCATTTTCCAGCACATCATTTACCGTGGCAGCGGCTCCAAGGGCTTGTAAGTTGGGAACGCCGGTATTGCCATGATCCAGCCCAACATACCAGGAAGGCGAGATGTAATCATACCTGGCCGGATCTGCGTGGGCCATAATTTCTTCTGTAATCCAGTCGTAGCCATTTTGAGTGCCCAAAACCCTGCGCAACCTCGGGTTTTGATCGCCCCAAACCTGCATCCAGATATCAAAAGCGTGCAGGGAACGTTCCACATAACGGCGTGGGTAACTGATGTTTTGCGGACCATTGTTGTTCACCCAATGTGCCTGTGGGAAAATCCAGTTCCACACCTCATTGCTATATTCCAGGTACACCTGAATACCGGGGTTCAATCCGTTGCGAAACATGGCGGCCATTTCTGTAATGTAGGCATCATCGGCTCCATGCGGCACACAAACCCAGATGTCCTGATTCAGCGTATTGGCTAATTGTATGATGTATTCATAGGCCACTCCGCCATTTGGACTTTCGGCCTGTGAGAAATAACCCGGGCGAGTGCGGTTTTCCCATTTTTCGTGTTCACTGCCGTTGGTGCGCATCCAGTCCATAAAGCGCAGGGTATTAAATTCCTTACATTTATCCAGAAACGATTGCCGGAACGGCTGACTGAGGTAAGTATCCACATTGCTTAGTTCCACCACGCGGATGTTGCGTACGTGGTTGCCGGCTTGAGAAAAGGTGAGGTTGAAAAAGATATTTCCTTCATCGTTTACCACAAAATCAATCTGCCCGGGCTGATTCGCTGTAATGGTTACATTTCCCTGCATTTGCAAGGTGCCAACGCCATCGTACAGAAGGCGCATTGGCACACCGGTAGGAATAAACCCGATGGCAGAAATAATGCCGCGAAGCAGGTTTTGGCCGCTGCCGTTGGGTACAGCAAATGGTATTTCCAGGGCATAGCCATTGCTGTCGGCTGGAATATGGGCTTGGTTTTCGGTATTCCATACAAAATTGCCGCCGGGAGGGTTGGGGTCATAAGTAATCCAGGTACCGCAGGATTTGAAAAAATCCTTGAAGGGGCGGCCTGTAGACCAGTAGGCCAAGCCTTCAATGCCCACGCCGATTTTCATGGCACAGGGATCGGGCGTCCAACCCGGGCAGGTATTGCTGTCGCGCTGGATTTGAAGGGTAAATGTATCCCGGCAGCCATTGGCGCCTGAAGCGGTGAGTTGGTAGTGTCCGGGCGCCAGGTTATCGAATACATTCGCGTTCCCGGCAGATGGCGGGATCAAATTGCCGCCGGCATTGCGCAATTGCAGTGGGATATTTTGGTAATTGGTAACCCGGAAGCGGCCTTCGTTGCCAGTGCATGAGGCCAGTTGTTCGCAGGTAATTCCCAGCAGGCAAGGATATGCACCAGCGGGGTCGAGTATGCGCACCTGTTTGGTCAGACTATGTTGCAGTCCTTCGGAATCTGTGACGGTGAGTCGTACATTCAAATTGCCCAGCGCGGTAAAGGTATGGGTTACCAATCCGCCACTGACTGGCGCGGAGCCATCACCAAAATCCCAGGAATAGGAAGTAATGAAACCATCAGGGTCAGAAGAAGGCGTACCGTCGAAGCTGATTTGCAGGGGGGCAATACCGGATGGCGGGTTGAAGTTGAAATCGGCATTGGGTGGCTGGTTGACAGACACACTGGCATCTGGCGCCACGCATGCGTAGGATGCGCCTATACGCAGCTCGTCTGCGTGGCCATTGTTGGGGCTATTGCCAAGGTAAAGTGCGATACTTTGGATGGCTAAGACAAACGGGGCGGTTTGGGTAAGGGTAGGAGAGGGCGTATTGGCGCCTAGTTCAGAAGGGTTGACAAATAAAGAAACGGAAGTAGAGTTGTTAAAAAAATCCAGGTTTACTGCCAAGAAAGCAGTTTCTCCGGTAACCACCGGAATAGAACTGGGGAAATACTGATCACCTATGCGCAGTGTCCAGCGGCGTTGGCCGTTCACATTGGAATTGGCGCCAAAATATCCGATGGCTATTTTATTGGAGGTACAGCCATCGCACCAGGGTATGTTGCTGTTGTGCCAAAAAATGGCTACAGTTTCGTCGTTGTTTTGATTTTTTCGCAGCAAAAGACTCGCCCATAGCGTGGTGCCAGGCTGGCCGATCTGCCCATCTCCATTGAGGTAGGGTGTAAAAGGGCCGGCAGGTTGGACATCGAGGCGGCGGCCTGAGGTCAGGTATTGGACACCACCGGAGACATATCCTGCTGATGTTTGAAGATCCTGGTATTCCAAGGGCGTGCCTGTTGCAATTTGATAACCAGGAATTTGGGTATTGGCGCCTTGAACACTCCAGGGTTGCAGCCAACCTGTACCCCCCTGAAGGGCTTCTAAAGGCGTGCTGTTGGTGTAGGAAAAACCATCATAGGCTAAATAATTGCAGGTTTGTGCCGCAGATTGGAACACGGAAATGAACAGGAGGAGGGAGAGAAGGAGGCGCATGATGTGTGTTCGTGTACAGAGCACAAGAACGCGAATTTTTTTTGGAACGCGGATGGGAACGCGGGTAGGAACGCGGATTTTTTTGGAACGCGGATGACGCGGATGACGCGGATTTTGAAAATTGCCTTCGGCAATTTTATATTCAGGCACTTAAAGATTTTTGAGTATTCAAAAATAGCTGCCGAAGGCAGCAAAAAAATCCGCGTCATCCGCGTCATCCGCGTTCCAAAAAATCCGCGTCATCCGCGTCATCCGCGTTCCAAAAAATCCGCGTCATCCGCGTCATCCGCGTTCCAAAAAATCCGCGTCATCCGCGTCATCCGCGTTCCCAAAAAAAATCCGCGTCATCCGCGTCATCCGCGTTCCCAAAAAAAAATCCGCGTTCCTACCCGCGTTCCAAAAAAATCCGCGTTCCTACCCGCGTTCCCACCCGCGTTCCAAAAAAAAATTGGGCGCCAACCTTACGGCGGCGCCCAACATAAAACTCCCCTTTTTAACGTAGTAATGTTATTTCACCTTTTTCGGTTTTTTCATCTTCTCCTAAAAGTCGGTATCTGAACGTAAATACATACGTGTCTGATCCGGCCGGTTCTCCACCGGCATTGGTGCCGTCCCATCGCAATTGATCTTTATCGCTGCGATAAACCAGTTCTCCCCATCGGGAATAAATGCGCATTTCTGCAAACACCAATGGCGAACAGTCGCTGATAAGCGGCGCAAAACTATCGTTGGCGCCATCGCCATTGGGTGTAAAGGCATTCGGAATCTGAGGCTTACAACAGTTTTTGGAATCTGCAGGGAATACTTCTACATTAGAAGAATCCTCTGCAAAGCATCCATATTCCGACCATCCTTTGACCGTATATAATCCTGATTGATCCGGTGTTGCCGCCGGTATTTCCAGTACCGGACCAAATACCCCTGTATTCCACTGATAAATTTGCGCCCCGCTTGCTGTCAGGAGAATGGGATCGAGTTCGCAGATGGCGGAATCGCCCGTGATAGATAGTGCTGGCAACAGGTGAAACACCACTGGTTGCTGCGTGCTGGTATCGGTGCATGTTTCGGTTGGGTTAGGCAAGCCATTTATATCCGGTGGACCCACTACACAGCTGACAAAATAGGTAGAATCAATGTACATGGTTGCCGGATCAAATGCGAATATCCCGGAATCATTACTGGCTACCACGGCGCCACTTGCATTGCTCAGGTGGTATACCAGCACATCGCCCGGAGATAGGTCTGGCGGCTGAACTGTGACGACTGATACGTTGGATTGGCCTGCACAACCATGAACCACTTCCCCCGCCAGTTGACCTGGATTGCTGGCGCAAAATTGGGCGCAATCATAAACACCGTTTACAATGACTTCGCAACCGTTATCGTGTTTTACTATAAAAGCGTATGCGGTGCCATTGGGTTGTGGATCAGACAAATAAAAACTATCTGAAAGTATCTGCTCTCCAACCTGGAACGGCGGGTTGCCTGTAACGTTGAAGCTTACGGTAAAATGTGTATTGGTAGGCAGGCAATCTAACATCGGCTTCCCTACTGCCGGCTTGATAAAGTTGGTGTCCACCTTATACTTGTAGATATAACAACTATCGAATTTTTCAATTTCCTGTGCTTTGCAGTACTCTATGCCTTCAAAAGTAACACATGGGTTTTTACAGGTCAACACGCCAACTACACCCATGTTTTTGACCAGTTTTTCAAATTGAATCTCGAAAAACGTGGTTTCACATTCTGTTTCCTTTTTATAGACACCCGGCGTACAATAGATCGTGCCTTCATAGTTCAGGCACGGCTGTTCGCAATTGATCCATCCAACTAATCCTTTATAGGTCGTATCCCGGGGCTCTACAATAATCTGGCGCGTATAGGTAGTGCAACCCTCAGTATGCATGGCCAATTGACTGGTGCATATCTGCTGCCCAAAGAAATCTACACATTGCCCTTCACAAATGGTTACACTCGGCTGAACCACTGTTGGAATAGAGGGATCGAAGCCTATAGAGAAGGTGCGGGTGTGGCATGGGCCCAGTTGTATGGTATGTTGACCCGGTTGACAATAATTGGTGCCCAGGTAGTTAAAACAGGGATTTAAACAGGTTATTACCCCTACCTGGCCCACATTTTCCGCAAGAAATGGCTCCACAACCACCAATGCCGGTGTGGTATATACGCAGTTTCCCGTTATATGTACAGCGGTTACATGATACATAGTGGTCACGATGGGCGATACCACTATGGATGGCCCTCCTGCACCTGTATCCCAGCTATAAATGAAGGAGGGATCAAAATTAATAACCGTCAGTATGGCTTCGTCACCTTCACAAATACTGACAGTTGGCACTATGGGTTCCTCAAATTTTTGGGTAATGGTAACAACCGTTATCTTGCATCCAATCTGGTAGGTATACACACCCGGACTTGTATATTCTACCCCGTCTACGATACAAACCGGTTCGGCGCAAGAAAGCTGACAAAAGAAAAATTCTTTTTCAGCACCAATGGAAATTTGGAATGCGGATAAGCTGCCACCTTCACAGCTAATAGCTGAACATTCGCAAAAGGCAAGGGAATCTGTGGGCTCATAGGATACCAAGTGCCAGGATACCCAAATGGAGTCCAACCGAATTGTATCAAGCCCCATATAGTTGCTATCTAATGCAATGGTTACCTCCAGTCCGGTACTGTCGCCCACAAAATGCATCACAGATGGGATATGCCATTTGATAACCATGGAATCCAGACTGCCCGGACAGGCCGTTTCAGGCGGGCAATATTCTCCATTCCCACCAATGGGCAGGCCAAAGGTAAAGTTACACATTAAGCCCTGAAGGGTATAGGTAACCGGAGCCCCGGAACAAATATGATTAGGGCCATCTATCCCGCCACCTGAACAATCGCAAGTTACAGGGCCAGGCGATGCTGTACCTATGCCACTCAGCACCTGAATGTTAAAGCTGCACTGACTACCCTGTACTCCGCTGATAGCCATTACATAGGGTAAAAGCGACGTGATATTGGATACAGACAAAGTATCTGTAGTGTTGGCCAAAATAGTATCCAGGGCCAATGGCACAGGTTGTGGATTGCAATCTTCTTCCCGAATGGAAAACACCAGGCCTGAACTGCCCGGATTGCAATCGAATACCTGAATTTGCAACGACATATCTTCAAAGCACGAGGAAATCCGCATAAATCCGCTCGCCAAGCCAAAAGCATCATCTGTCAGCCCGGCGTTGGAACCACAATATTGATCCAGGTAGTTCCCACAGAGCAGAGGGGCATATTGGCAGGAGTCGGCAATGGCTGTCGGAAAATTGAAATTCTGACAGTTTTGTGCCGATGAAAAGGCTGCTGTGCAACAAAACACAAGTACGAATAGGAATCTGTTCATGATGCTTGCCTTTAAAATGGTTTAATGGGGCCGGGAGGGGAGTTACAGCTTCACTACCTTCCCTTGGGTAATTATTGTTTTGTGTTTATCGATCCATTGAATCAGGTACAATCCTGCCGGCAATGTAGTCAGATTCAACGTACAGGTTTCTTCTTCCAGGAAGATCACTTCCTCTTTTTTCATTACAATCCTGCCTGTGGCATCCAGCACCCTCAGGCTCGCCCCCTCCCGTTGGAAGGGGCGAGTGAGGCTAACTAAGGCGTTTCCATTCGTCGGGTTTGGAACGATTTTTAGCGCTCCGGAAGCAGTAGTGTTTGTGTTCACCGGGTTTTGCTGGGTGGTTGTCAGGGATTCATAAGGGTTTCCAATGGTGTGCAGGGTTTTATTGGTAATCACAGGTGCGTTTTGGTCGAAGTAAATACCAGATCGATTAGTGATTTCAGTGCCGGGTAAAAGGCCTTTTTTTACCGCAATCCGGTATTTTACAAATCCTTGAGAAGCAGCTTCATTTGCTCCCGAATCTGGCAAGGCAATAGGATCAAATAAGAAACTCAAAATGCCAAACTCACTGATTTTTAGTTGGTATGGATGGCTTGAGGCGCCTTCCTTCAACGTGGCCAGATCCAGGTAGCCTGATATGGTGTCGCGTATTTCCACCCGGAAGGCCGTATCGGTTCCGGTATTCTGGAAGCGGATCAGGTATTCAATGGTGATTCCCTGATTGATAATGTGATCATCCCCAACTCCCTGCGGTAATCCTGTTTTATCATTCGGGTCAAAAGATCCAATGTTTTGCCGGCACTCAATGTCTATGCTGAAATTGCCATCGTTTTGTGGAAACTGATAACTGTACCCTGTGCTGAACGGAAATGCGCCACATCCTTCAATGACCAGTGTGGGCGTACTATTGCCCGGATGCCCGGGAGCCTGGTTGACAATGATGGTAACCGTAGCGCCATTGGGGTATAGCACAAAGGTGGTGTCCTGACCGCCTCCTAATTGTAAAGTAGCCAACTTGAAAATAATCACGTCTTCTACAATGATGTACTCCACCGCCTGCTGCATATCCAGCCCAATATTGGATATGGTTAGCACTACCGAATCTCCTGCACAATAACCGTTCACCTCCAGACTTGAGCCGTCCCATTCCGGGCTGAACCCAAAGCACAGGGAGTCCGGGTAAATATGTGCCTCAGCGCAATGCGTTTGCCCCAATACGGTACTGTCGCAATCCAGCAGCACTGTAAATTGAAAACTTCCACCACTCAACTCCGGTACTGTACCTACCTGAAACCATAGGGTATCTCCCATTTGGGTATAGGGCAAGGTACTGCTCACAGGGCTCAAATAAGGATCCAGTTCCACTGATATCCAGGCATCCGGCGCGGGGGTAGTTCCGTAGTTGTAGTACCTGACAGAATAGGTGTTTTCCTGACAACGACGCAAGTAGGGTACGCTTAGGTCAACATCCAGTAACGGGCATTCATACACAGCCTGCACCGGAAAATCAGCGTAAAGGGTATCTCCTGGCTGCAGAATATCAATTTGAATGGAATCTTCGCAAGGTGACCAATAAGCGGAAGGTGGCAACACGGATACGAACCAGACGCCGGTGTCCAACCCAATCGAGTACTCCCCCAAGGAATCGGTAAGGGTATACACAGCGCCCGGTTCGCCACTTGCCGTTACAAGCCAGCCAGCCATTCCCGACTCACCTGCATTATTCACACAATCTTCTATTTCGTCGCGAAACACACGGCCTTCCACCCGGTTATTCCAGGCAAAGCCCAGCGCATCGGTATGAATCAGCCAGGCCTGCAAATCGCCGCCTGTGCTGAAGGATGCCGTTTGTCCGGCAATGATGAAGCCGTCAGCCGATGGTTCTACATCCCAGCAAATATCGCCCTTCAATCCTCCATAGATGCGGAACCATAACAAATCTCCTTGTGCGCTTACACGGGCCATGAAGCCATCCCGGCTCATCGACCCCTCAGGAATGTGCTCGCCTACCAGCAAGAGGTCGCCATTGGCAGTTTCCAGTGCGTCATACACTTGTTGCAGCCCTGGCAGGGAAATCGTGCGGGTCCAGATGGTATCCAGTTGGTCATTGAAGGCTACCAGCATAGGGTCACGCTGATCCGGATCTCCAATGCCGTTGGTGCCCACCAGCAGATAGTGTCCACCCTGTGCCTGGATCAGCTTAGCGGGTCTTTGGCTCCGGGGCATAGGCAACAACCGGGAGTCCAGTGAATCCCCAAAGTTGCTCAGCCGAACCACCAGCAGATCGTCGAAATTAGACACATTAAAGGCTGAGCCAGCTATCAGCACCTGGTTGTTGGGCAGTACCGTGGCCGTTTCTGCTCTGCTGTACAAACCATATTCCAGCACTTTGGTAAACTGGATGCCTCCTGTAGCGGTGGTTTTTTGAGCCAAAAACTGTGGGATAAAATCATTGTTTCCGTCTGGAAGCATTTTGCCGCCTAACAGTAAAAAGTCATTCCCCCATTTTTCGGCATCAAAAAGTGTTTTAGCCGGGTACGTCCAGGTGTCAAGCACCGCTCCATCTGAATCCAGGTGCAGCATTTGGATATCTGCCAGAGCGGAAAAACTACCGGTTTGGCGTTGGATGCCGAATGCCATCCATTGGTTAGCGCCTGAAGGCCAAAGGCTGAGCGCGCTTTCATCCATTGCAGGCAAGCCCCATTGGTTAGGCTGAGGTTGTTGACCCAGACTATCAGTTTTCAGAAAAAAAACATCTGTATCTGTGCCTGATGTATCTGCTACACTGCCCACCGTTACCAATGCTCCATTGGGCAAAACGCGAAGCGCGAAGCTGCGTTCATTACCCGGGCCGCCGTACCAACGCTGCCACCCTTGCGCCTGCATCCTGCTGTTCAGCAGCAGAAAGCAACTGCTCAACAGGAGCAGGCTGCGAAGAAGTGTATGGTATTGGGTGTGCATGGTGTTTAAATCGTATTGATGATGCAAACATGGGGAATGGCAGGGTTTTTAAACGAGTACAAAAAAATGTAATTCTCGGATTTTTTAAATAATTTTACCATTTCTTTGTTTAAAGTGAAAGGTTTAATATTGATAAAAAATTCACGGTATTCGCGATTTTGACGCATGAAAATCCTCTCTATATTTCACGTATTTTCCAAAAAAGATTGGCATTGGATGCATAAATTTGTGCATAGTCCAGTGTTTAATCAACATGAATCTGTTCAAAAACTATATCAATTTTTACGAAAGCAGGATTTGAGCATAGAAAAATCCTATTCCTCGGATTTTTTTCAACAAAAAGTATTTAAAAAAGCTTCATTTGATGCCGCAAAAGTCCACCATGCCACCCATTACCTGCTTCAAACGGTAGAAAACTATCTGGGGTGGGACGAATGGAGGAAGGATGAACCAGGAAAGGGTCGCTATTTGCTGCAGGCCCTAAGGCACAGAGGACTGAGTCGTCTTTTCGAAGAACAACTGAACAAAATGGCGCAAAAATTGGAAAACCAACCATTGCGACATGCGGAACATTATCGGTTCCGACATGAGTTGGCATTAGAGGCCTATCAACATGCCATCCAGGAAACAGGACGCAGCACTCCGGAACAACTACAGCAATTTACGGATTGGCACGATGTCTCTTTTGTAGCTGAAAAACTCAAATATGCCTGTGGGATATTTAGTCACCAGCGATTCATGCAGCAAAAAGTAGAAATCGGGCTTTTGCCCATGATATTGAACTATGTGGAATCAAAGCCGGAATTATTACAATATCCGGCTATCGGCGTATATTATCATGGCTATCAGGCATTGAGTCATCCGGGCGAGGATCGGCATTTTTTTGCCCTCAAGCAATGGTTAAGCGAGGCTGCCGGATTATTTCCGTTGCCGGAGTTACGGGCGGTATATTTGATCGGGGTAAATTTTTGCATCAACCGAATCAATCTGCGGCAGGAACAATTCCTCAGAGAAATTTTTGAACTGTACAAGACCGGGCTGGAATCCGAGGTTTTTCTGGAAAACGGGCAAATGACCCGACTCACCTATACCAATATTGCCTTTGCAGCCATGCGATTGCGCGAGTTTGACTGGGTATTGCAATTCTTAAATCGGTACCGGGAACATTTGCCAGAGGCACAGCGAACAGGAGCCTATTCTTTTAATCTGGCTCGTTTTTATTGTGAAAAAGGCGATTACCGCCAGGCGATGGCCCTGCTTCTGGAAATGGACTTCGACGATGTTTCCCATAATCTTACGGCTAAAGCCATGTTGGCCAAAATGTATTGGGAAACCGGAGAAATTGTGGCGCTCGACAGCCTTTTGGCCAGCTTTGCTGCCTATTTACGCAGGAAACGTCAGGTATCTGAACAACAGCGCCAGGCCTATCGTAACTTCGTACACTTCCTCAAAAAAAGCATCGCCCTTCAACCCGGAAATATAATAGGCAAAGCCAAACTCCGGAATGAAATAAAAGACTGTGCATTACTGGCGGAGAAGGAATGGCTCGTAAGAATACATGTATGAGTACATGAGTGAAGATTACATGAGTACATGAATGAAGAGGGAGGCGTTCGGCTTGGCATACCGTTGGGCCAGCAGACTATCTAAGTTGCTCAGCGGAGCAACGTTTTTTCCCTAATGAGGCAACAATCTTTCCAAACGGGGCGCCATATTTACTACCTATGAAAAAACGAATAATTACCCTAAACATCCTGCTGCTACAGATTTTGACCATATGGGCCCAAACAATGGAAAGCGACACCATTGGTCATTACCATTCCGGCCAGATATCTGCATCGTGGAACCCCTTCACTCGGCACAAACTGGTACATGACAAGACCCTATACCTCCAGGATAAATATGCCAATGGCAACCGGGCCTGTGAGTATTTCCGCTACTCAGACAGCACCTTTTACTACATGGAATACTATGAGTCGCCAGATACATCTGACAGGTACATGTGGAATACCTGGGGGCTAAAAAGAGAAGGTATGGTAGTTATTTCCAACCAGCACTCCAAAGATACCATTGTAACGTTTAATCCGGAGACGTATGAGGAACGTATGTTTTTCGACACCCTTTTGTTACCGGTTGGGAAGTGGCAGTTTTATTTCCCGGATGGCAAAAAGAGGGCTGAAGGGAGTTACCAGCATTACCAAAAAGCAGGCGAGTGGTTGTTTTATGATGCATTTGAATTGCCCGACCTTACCATACCATACAACAAGGGTGTTGCAGAAAACATCGTGCACAACAATGTAACAGGCCATAAATCATTGGAGGCTACTGGATTTAATCTGCAACAATTCTGGCTTATTCATGATTACAGTGCCAACGGAGGCCAGGAACCTAATCCAGCTTTTAAGGACTACCGTTTTCTGTATCCAACGCCCGGAATCTCTGGCGTAGGCGAGATTTACCATTTTCGCCCTAATGGTGTGTTAGGATTTACCCAAACTAAAGTGGTAAAAACAGAGTATGTAAAAGGCGATGAAGGACTTTCTATCATTCAAAAATATGATATAGTCAAAAACACAACAGGCGCCTGGAAACTCCTGAATTACCACCAGCTGGAAATCACCCTCGAGAACCAAAAAATGGTGTATGAGATTGAATACCTGTCAGATCGGTTTATGCGCTGGAAAATAATACCCTAAGGGATGAGGTAAGACTTGCAGGAGCAAATGATGGATTCAGACGAGGCTGTCTCAAAAGTCATATTTTTATTTTTACCGCAGAGACGGTGAGACGCAGAGAGTTTGGTAACCAATTATTTAAACCTCTGCGCCTCTCCGTCTCTGCGGTAAAAATTACTTTTGAGACAGCCTCGTCACACTCACTTCTTCAACGACGGATCCACGGCATACGCCTTTTCAAACCATTCACCGGATTTCTCCGGCTGTCCCATGTCTTTATAGGCAGAGCCGATGTAGAAATACAGAATGCCTGACTTGGTATTATCGGCGTATTTGAGGCCCTCTTTCCATTGTTCGATCGCTTCCGGGAATTTGCGCTGCATGGCCAGGATAGCGCCCAGATTGCGGCGGCCATCCACAAAACGCGGGTCGAATTCAACCGCTTTCCGGTAAACTTCCTCGGCTTTTTCCGGCTGGTTGCGGGTGAAGTAGATTTTACCCATGTTGGATAAAACCTCCGAGTTGTTGTAGCGGTATTTCAAGGATTCCTGATAATCCAATAACGCCTGATCCCAGGCAGCTCTTTGTTCCACAGGATCCTTCAGTACTTCTCCCAGACGGAAATAAGACAACCCTCGACTGCCATAGGCATCGTGGTATTTAGGGTAGAGTTCAATACATTTATCGTAACAGGCTATGCCCTTTCGCACCATTTCCACATCTTTCACAATACTTTCTTTTTCATCCATACCGTTGCGTACCACTTCCAAGGCGTTGTGGTAATTCAGCTTGGCACAGTTAGGCGAATTGGGCAAATCTGCAGCATAAAGGGAGGCGCTGTCGTACCATGCACCGTTTCGGAAAATCGTTTTCATGGAATAGGCTGCCAGCAATACGCCCACAGCAATCCAAAGGGCCGTTCCCTTTCCGTTTGGATTCCAGATCTGCTTCATATCGTCGATCTTGAATATTTTCCCGAACAACCAGGCCACTGCCAATGCAAAACCGAATGAAGGAATGTACAACAAGCGCTCACCATAAGAGGTACCGATCATCATCAGTACATTGCTGAACACAGAGAATGTGGCCAGATAGAACAGAATAGCAAAAGAAAGGAAATGCCGTTTAGGCAATTGTACGAGCGCCCACACGCCCATGCCCACGTACGAGAAAAAGCCTGCCAGGGCACGCCAGTCGCTAAAACTCACCACTTTTACCTGCGGATAGCCCATGTCAGACACCAGAGGGTGCGGGAAAATGAGGGTCCACAGATACCGGCCGCACATCATAAAAGCAGAAGCCAGGCGCTCGCCCTGATTTTTGGTTTCCGACATGAAGTTGTCAAGAATAGAATACGCCTCCTGGTAAGGTTGTGCGTCGAGAATCTTTTTGCGCACCAGCAGGAAGATAACGGCAGGCACCAAAAGGGCAAGCACCACTTTGACAATTTTGTTGGCGGCTGATGGCGCGAAATACCAAATGGCCAGCGGGAATACCGCCATCAAGGTGATGGCGCTTTCTTTGGAAAACATGGCAATGGCGTAACAAACCACTGCAAGTATCAGCCATTTGATGTCATCTTTCCCAATATATTCCCAAACAGCCCTGAGTGTAAGGGTGCCAAACAACATAGCCAGGATCTCGTCGCGGCTCTTAATATTAGCTACCACCTCGGTATGAATAGGGTGTGCCATGAATACCAGTACTGCAATGGCCGCCAGCACGGGCGGATGCCCGGCCAGTACCCGGCGCCAGGTAGACCAAAGTACCCAGCCGGTCAATCCATAAAACAATACGTTCATGAAGTGTCCCAGAAAAGGTTTATCCGGCGACATCTGCCATTCCCAGGCAAACATGGTGAGCGGAATGGGGCGATAGAGGGATCCGGGGCTGTTCCAGGAGCCGAAACGGTATTCCGTAGAAAAGATCAGCCCGATATTCTTTAAACCACCTTTCGTAATCCAGTTGGATTTGATAATCGAAAAATCATCCAGCGTATATTGGTGCCCGAGGGTATTGAGATATAACACTATACCTAGCAGGGCTGCTGCCAGACCAACCCAAAGCACCCCCTGAATATCACCATCAGGGAGTTGGAGGGCGGAAGGTTTTGGCGTTGAAGATTTTGTGGAGGCTACCACTCTTCTTGGTTGTGGCGCCTGTTTGCTTGATTTTTGCTTTGACATGCTGGGTGTCCGGATTTTTTCGCGGCTAATGTACGACGTCTGGAATTACCGCAAAAATTAGCGAATTGGCATATTCGTCCTTGGGGTTTATCACAATATGCTGGTACATTCGCCAATTAATTCCTGCACAAACACCAAAATTCTGTATCCATGACCTTCCGACTGCTTGCGCTTTTTTGTCTCCCTGTGTCCTTATGTGCTCAAAATCTCTATGATCCCGCCGTGGTGCAGGAGGTCAAGCTCGAGTTTTTTCAAAGTAATTGGGACTTTAAACTTGATTCGCTTAAAGCGATCGATAATGGCGATTACCTGCTGGCTAAATCAGTGGAAATCAACGGTTTATTGTTTGATTCTGTTGGTGTTAAATACAAAGGGAACAGCTCCTACAGCCCTGGAAACAATAAAAATCCACTGCACATTGAACTGAACTTTGTCAAAGAAGGACAAAATTATAATGGCATTAAAGATATCAAACTGAGCAACGGATTCGCAGACCCAACCTTCGTACGCGAACCGTTATCTTATGAAATTGCCCGAAAATACATGGATGCTCCGCGGGCTAACCATGCAAAAGTATGGATGAACGGAACGTACTGGGGGGTATATGGCAACACGGAAAGTATCAACAAACAATTTTTGCGCAATCACTTTTCCGGCAGCGGAGATAATCCGTTTTTTAAATGCAATCCGGAAGACTTCGGCGGGCCTGGCACGGGAGGCAATTATCCTGATCTGGTGTACACCAGCGCCGACAGCGCCTTTTATTATAACAAATATGATATCCAGTCGGACTATGGCTGGGCGGAGTTGATGGATTTAATGGAAACCCTGAAAAACAACCCCAACAGTGTAGAAAGTGTGCTTGACGTTGACCGCGCATTATGGATGCTTGCCTTCAATAACGTGCTGGTGAATCTGGATTCCTACACCGGTGCATTTGGCCAAAACTATTACCTGTATTATGATGAAAACGACCGCTTTGTGAGCACTTTATGGGACTTGAACATGAGTTTCGGAGCCTTCCCGTTACTTAACAGTAATCAGGTGCTCACACAAACCCAAATGAAGCAAATGGATCCTCTGGTGCAAGCCACTAACTCCAACAGGCCCCTGATTAAGCAGCTATTGGCCAACCCAACCTGGAAACGCATGTATCTGGCGCACCTTAAAACCATCCTGACCGAAAATTTTGCATCAGAAAACGACTATAAAGACCGCGCCCTGGAAATGCAGGAGCTGATCAGTGACGGAGTACAATCGGATACCAAGAAATTTTACTCTTTCTCCAATTTCCAGACCAATGTAACCAGCCCGGTAAATACAGGTGGTGGTGGGCCATTCGGTACTGTCCCTGGTATTGCAGACTTAATGAATGCGCGCTTTAACTACCTGATTTCCAATGCTAATCTAACGGCTCAGGCGCCCGTTATCAGTAATGTGACCCGCAGTGGCAGTAGTACTTATTTTATTACTGCTCAGGTGAGCAATGCGGTTTCTGTTACGCTGGCATGGCGGGAAGACAGTTCAGATGTGTTTATCAAAACAGCCATGCTCGATGATGGACAACACGAAGATGGCGCCCCAGGCGATGGCGTATATGGCGGTTCTTTCCCTCCCCTTGATCCCACTATGCAGTATTATATTTATGCCGAAAATGCTCAGGCGGGTATCTTTAGTCCGGCTCGCGCCGAACACGAATTTTACCTCGCCACGCCCAATCTGCCCAACCCGGGTGATGTGGTGATCAATGAACTGCTGGCTGACAATGAAAACGGTGAGGTAGACGAGGCCGGCGAGCGGGAAGATTGGCTTGAACTATACAATAACACGAACCAACCCATCAGTTTGCTGGGTTTATATCTGTCAGACGAGCCAGCAAACCGAAGCAAATGGGCGTTTCCGGCCAATGTGAGTATTCCGGCACAGGGCTATTTGATAGTTTGGCTGGATAACGACGATCTGCAGGGCCCATTTCACGCCAACTTCAAACTGGCCGCCGGCGGAGAATCTCTGATTTTATCGGATGGGGCTTCAATTGTAATAGATGAGGTGAGTTTCGGGCAGCAACTTCCAGATATAACCTTTGGGCGCTATCCCAACGGGACGGGTAGTTTTACGTTTTTACCGCCTACATTTAATGCCCAAAACAGTCAGACCATTGGGGTGTCAAATCCGGAAAATCAGGTAAATCTCCGGATTTATCCCAACCCTAATACGGGTCATTTTCGTCTCGAATCCAATCAGGATTTAGGCTTGATTAAAGTGTTTAATACCACCGGGCAGCAGGTTTACCAGCAAGCTACAGAACTGACTAACCATGCAGAATTGCACTTAACGGCATTGCCGGAGGGGGTATATTTGGTCCAGGCCGGTAATACCTGGATGAAGTGGATTAAATCTTAAACTAAAACAAATAAACAATCATGCTACGCCTTCACATTCCATTTTTCTGCTGTTTGATCCTTGCAAACACACTCCCGGCACAGGTGGTAATCAATGAATACTCCTGTGCCAACTGGCAACAATTTTTGGATTATTATCAGGAACACGATGACTGGATTGAATTGTACAACACTTCTGCCAATGCGGTTGATCTATCCGGCTATCATTTAAGTGATAATGAGAACAAGCCTACTAAATGGACCTTCCCGGCGAACACAAGCATCCCTGCTCAGGGCTTTATTCATGTTTGGTGTTCCGGACGTGATCTGAAGGATCCTCAAGGGATGTTGCATACCAACTTCAAACTTACCCAAACTAAAACAGATCCGGAATACCTGGTGTTGGCGGCGCCGGGAGGCAATGTTTTACAGGAAATTGAGGTAGTAAAAACCAAAACGCATCAATCCAGGGCTCGGTATCCTGACGGTGGTAATGAATGGCGTTTTGGATTGGAGCCTTCCCCCGGTGAAACCAACAACAATGGCCTAACAGCCCTTGCCTATGCAGCCAGGCCAACTATGAGTCAGCCTGCAGGCTTTTATCAGGGCTCTGTTACCATAGTGATCAGTACCACCGAACCCAATGGCGTGATTCGTTACACCCTGGATGGGTCGGAGCCAGGCCCAGGCTCGCAGGAGTATACCACGCCTATAGAACTTACCCAAACCACTGTGATCAAAGCGGTTACTTTTAGCAATATCACCCAGATAGAACCAAGCTTTGTACAGTTCAATACCTATTTCGTAAACGACGAGCATACCCTGGCGGTGATCTCTGTGGCATCGGATCAGGTGCTTGAGCTGGCCAATGGCAATCAGAGCCTTCGCCCGGTAGGAAGCATTGAATATTTTGACAAAAACCGCGATCGTAAAGCCAGAACCTACGGCGAACTGAATAGTCATGGCCAGGATTCCTGGGCCAATGACCAACGCAGTCTCGACTGGGTGAGTCGCGATGAAATGGGTTATAATGCCGCTATCAATGAAGCCCTGATTCCGGCATTGTCCAATAGGGAAGAATTCCAGCGTATCATTCTGCGGGCAGCCGGCGACGATAATTATCCTGCAGCAAACAAACCTCAAAATGAAGGCAGCGCACACGTTCGCGATGCTTACATTCAAAATTTGGCTATCAGAGGCGGGCTTAGTCTTGATGTGAGAAAATCCGAAAAATGTGTGGTTTACCTGAACGGAAACTATTGGGGGGTGTATGATATCCGCGAAAAAACGGATGATCACGACTATACCGATTTTTACTACGGCCAAGGCAAGTACGATATACAGTATGTAAAAACCTGGGGTTGGACCTGGGCAGAATATGGTGGCCAACAGGCCCTGAATGATTGGAGCGCCATGCGTGCCTACATTCTTAACAACAATATGAACGCTCCCGATAAATTCAAATATGTAGAAGATCGGTACGATTATAAAAGTCTGATAGACTATGTAATCGTGAACTCTTTAACGGTTTGTACCGATTGGTTGAACTACAATACGGGCATCTGGCGCGGCTTGAATCCGGAAGGCGGGCACCAAAAATGGGGGTATGTTTTGTGGGATAACGACGCCACTTTTGACCACTATATCAACTATACCGGGTTGCCTTCCACACAATATGATGCCCCACCCTGCAATCCGGAAGGGTTGGTAGGTGGTTCAGACCCTGAACGACATATCCGGATATTAAATAAACTGCGCACCAACCAAGAGGTGGAACGTTATTACGTTACGCGTATGGCTGACTTGATGTACACGGTATTCGGGTGTGAAAATATGCTAAGCTATTTGGATACCATTGAAAGTTTGATTGATCCTGAAATGGAACGCCATGCACAACGATGGAACGGCACTTATGCCGGATGGAAAAACAACCTGGATGAATTGCGTGATTTCATTACCAACCGTTGCAATATCCTGCCGAGCCTGATGGACGATTGCTATACCGTGACTGGACCACACCAAACGGTTGTAGTAGTTGATCCACCATTATCCGGAGCGGTTAACATCAATACCCTGACCTATACAGCGGATCAGTTCCCGCACAGTCAACCTTACTTTGGTGGATCAGATGCCGGATTACACCTTTGGGCAATAGCAAACCAGGCTGCCGGTTATAAATTTGACCATTGGTCGGCTTTAAACCATACTTTTGCCAATGCGGATTCTACGTTTGCTTACTTGAACCTGAGCGCGCCTGATACCATTGTGGCCCACTTTAGCAAAACCAGCTCCTCTGCAGAGGAACCCGGAGAAAGGCTTCAACCCAGTATCAACGTGACACCTACACTTTTTCAAAACGACCTGACAGTAAGCTTTTTACTGCCTGAAAAGTCAAAGGTTCATGTTCAATTGTTCAATTTACTAGGCAACCAGGTTGCTCAATTCAACCTTGGGGAAATGGCTGGCAAAGGGGCTACTCATTTGGATCTGGGCAATGAGTCATTGAAGCCAGGCGTTTATTTCCTGAAATGTTCCATCGGTTCTTTTGAAAAAACCTTTAAGCTGGTGAAGCATAACTAAGTTAAATACACAGGCTCTTAGGCGGTATTAATCACTTGGCGCCTTATTGGCTTCGTGCCTTCGTTTGACCTTCAACTCTTGTACCTAACCTTTATACTACACCTTGCAACACGATTTGAAACGACTTTTGGGTGGATTGTTTATCCTTGCGGTGTTGATAGCAGTGCTGTACGTACCAATGAAATTGCCTTATGCGGCGGAGAGTATCGGCAGGGTAAACCCGGTACAGGAATGGCGACTGGTACAAGATCAAACTGGAAGGCTAACTTCTGTTATACGCGACCATAAATCTGGTGCGGCGCAGCAAATTGATGCCTTTCAGTTTGAGCAAGGTGATTTTTCCGGGATAAAGATTGAGATCCCTTCCGGCGCATTTGTATCCGCCGGAGATACGGTGGTACGCATGTACTCCATCAGGCAGCGGGAGGAGATACAGCAAATTGAAGCACAATTAGTTTTGTATGGTGCGCAGTTACAATCAGATGTTACAGGTGATAAACCTCCTATTGTAGAGGAAGCGGAAAATAAATTGCATTTTGCAAAGCAGGACTTAAAACTAAAGGAGGATTTTTACCATCTGAAGAAAAAACTTAAAGACGAAGGATTGATTGCGGCAACAGAATTTCAGGTTGCGGAGAATGAGTGGAACCTGGCCAAAATTCAGGTAGAGATTGCCAAAAAATACCTGGAAAACGTTGATACTGGTATTAAAATAGAGTCTGTAGGTGTCACACAGGCTCAGTTACAGGGTTTGAAAAATCGCCTTCAAATCCTCAAGCAAAAAGGGCTGGCATTTGTTATACGGGCGCCGTTTTCCGGATGGGTTACTACGTCTGCCTTGCCGGAAGAGTTACTCACCCTGCAGCGTGCAGATGAGTATGTAGTTCAAATTCCTCTGCGTGTAGAACAACTGCGTTATCTGCATCCGGACATAGGAATATCCATACAGGATGTACAAAGTGGTCATGTATTTCAAGGGCAATATGGTAAGCTCGGCACCCGTGTGGAAATTCTTGATAACCGCCAGGTCTCCACCCTTACTGCCTATGTAAAACCAGACAGTACCGGAGTCCGGTTAAGCACTGGTATATCTGTTCTGTGCCGGCTGGATTTTGGTGAAATCAACCAACGCGAATACCTGCTCCGAACCCTAAATTTTCAACGCTAATCAGTTTAAACAATAAACCTCTTGCGTTACGAATTCAAATATCTTGTTCCATCAGATCAATATCAGGCACTCCATAGTGCCATGACCCCGTTTTTGCGGCGCGATAGTTTTGCTGCCAGGCAAGACAAGGGTATGTACACGGTTCGGAGCATATATTTTGATACGCCGGGGTTTGAAATGTATCATACCAAGATTGAAGGCATAGCACACCGGATGAAAGTCCGTCTGCGTGGATACAATGTGGGGGATGATCAAAGCACGGTTTTTATGGAAATAAAGCGGAAATATGAGGGGCCTATATTGAAAAACCGGGCGAGTACTACTTTTGGAGTTATCAAGGAGTTGTTTATACCTGGTGTGACATTCGAAGCGTATGCCCATTTGATCAAGAACCCCGATAATGCAAGGCGTTTTTTCTATCAAATTCACAGCAAGAACCTGCGCCCGGTGGTGAATGTGATTTATGAACGTGAACCATTCCTGGGCAAAAATATGGATCTGGAAAACGATTTCAGGGTCACCTTTGACCTTCATTTACGCAGTGTGAGTTACCCGGAAGTGAGTGAGCTGTATCTGGAGAAAGGAGTTAGTTATGCATTCCCGGGCTTCTTCATACTGGAAATTAAATTCAATCATTATTGCCCAACCTGGGTAAAGCCTATAATGGAGGACTTTCAGTTGCGGAAAGAGCCTGCCTCAAAATATGTTGGCACCATCAATGCCAATCAATCCATCAATCCCAATAAACGAGGCGAAGCTTTGTCTAAAAGCACGCTAAAAATTATTGAACCTTTAACCCGGGAAAATGCTGTGACATTGCCTGAAAAGAGCTGATTTACTTTGCCACCTGATTTTCAAAATTCGGCTTTCCTCGACTATCAGAACCTGGCGGTGTTTCCCACCGCTACCTCGGATGTATTGGCCAATCTGTTGGTTGCATTTTTTTGCGGATTGATGTTGAGTATCATTTACCGGGTGACATACCGTGGCCCCTCTTATTCCGTTACGTTTGTGAACTCCCTGGTGTTGCTGAGTATCATTGCTGCCATTGTAATCATGGTGATCGGAAACAATATTGCCAGGGCATTCGGATTGGTTGGCGCTATGAGTATTATCCGTTTCCGTACAGCCATCAGAGATACCATGGATTTGGTATTCATCTTCCTGTCACTCGCCCTTGGTATGGCTTGCGGTGTTGGATTAAATGCCGTGGCACTTACAGGCAGTATGCTGTCTGGCCTGGTAGTTATTGCGCTCACTTTTACCAACTTTGGAGCGCCACGCAAACGTCATTACCTGCTTCAGGTGGTTCACCATGCCACAGATCAACAGGACATTACGAAACCCATTATGCGTTTTTGCAGCAGTCTGAAATTGGTGAGTATGAAGAATATTGGGCTGGATGACCTTACCGAAAGTAACTTCCACATCACACTCAGGAACAGTAAACAAACCGAAGAATTGGTGCGTACCCTGCGCCAAACGCCCAGTGTACAACAGGTCAACGTGTTCTTTGATGAAGACGACTTTAACCCGCCAACGATGTAAAAACGGTAGACGGTAGACGGCTTACGGTGGCGTTGTTTTTGACATAAACTCAGAATATATCCCAAAAACAACGCCACCGTCCACCGTCCACCGTCTACCGTAAGCCGTCTACCGTAGAACGTATCATATCTTCGTCTGCCAGATTGGGCAAGGTAACCTTGAGTTCCGGGTACTGGTGCATCGTACGTTGAATGGTGCTTAGTGCGTGCGGATTGCGCGCCCAGGCGCGCCGGCTGATGCCGTTGTTGACATCCCAAAACAACATGGAATGTAATCGGCGATCGGCTTCCGCAGAGCCGTCCAGTACCATGCCAAAGCCCCCGTTCATTACCTCTCCCCAGCCTACACCGCCGCCATTGTGTAAACTCACCCAGGTAGCCCCCCGGAATGAATCCCCGATTACATTATGTACCGCCATATCAGCCGTAAATCGGGAGCCGTCGTAAATGTTGGCGGTTTCCCGGAAGGGCGAATCTGTGCCGCTAACATCGTGGTGGTCGCGCCCAAGTACTACAGGACCCTTTAATTCACCCGTAGCAATAGCATCATTGAAGGCTTTGGAAATACGCATGCGGCCTTCAGCATCGGCATAAAGGATGCGGGAATGAGAGCCCACTACCGGAAGGTTTTTATGTGCATCACGGATCCAGTTCAGATTATCGCGAATTTGGCCCTTGATTTCTTCTGGTGCATCTGTGAGCATTTCCTCTAATACCCTGGCGGCAATCTGATCTGTGGTGGCAAGATCTTTCAGGTCGCCGGAACAACAAACCCATCTGAAGGGTCCAAATCCATAATCGAAACAAAGCGGCCCCATAATATCCTCCACATAAGAAGGATAGCGGAATGCCGAAAAATCTCCGGCGCCGGCCGGCGCCGTGCGGAAAACCGCTGCACCTACATCGCCAGCCTCTTTCAAAAAGGCATTGCCATAATCCCAGAAATACATGCCCCGGGCACTCATCGTATTGATAGCCGCCACATGCCTGCGCAGTGTTTTGGCTACTTCTTCCATGAATTTGGGTTTGTCTTGCAGTAGCAGTTTTTTTGCCTCTTCAAAGGTGTATCCTGCCGGACAATAGCCCATGTCATGAATATTATGGCAACTTGTTTGATCAGAACCCAATTCAACAGGGATTTGATCCTTGGCAAACCGTTCCCAGAGGTCTACTATATTGCCGTGATAAATCAGCGAAATGGCCTTTTTATCACGCCGGCATTCCTCCATGCGCTCAATCAGCGCATCCAGGTTGTTGTAAACATGCTCTTTCCGGATATATCCATCCGTAAGTCGCTGCTGAACCATCTCACCGTCAACTTCGGCAATGATACCCACACATCCGGTCACTACCGCAGCAATAGCCTGAGCGCCGCTCATGCCACCCAAACCCGAGGTGATGAAAATGCGTCCGGCCAGTGAATCGCCCAAGCCCATTCTTCGCCCTGCGTTGAGGAGGGTGATGGTGGTGCCATGAACGATACCTTGAGGTCCAATATACATGAACGACCCGGCAGTCATCTGGCCATATTGGGTAACACCAAGCGCATTGAATTTATTCCAGTCTTCTTTTTTGGAATAATTAGGGATCATCATGCCATTCGTGACCACCACCCTGGGAGCATCCGGATGGCTGGGGAACAAACCCAGCGGATGACCGGAGTAGAGCACCAGTGTCTGGTGGTCGGTCATTTCCGACAGGTACTGCATGGTGAGCAGATATTGCGCCCAATTCTGAAATACAGCTCCGTTTCCACCATAGGTAATGAGCTCGTGCGGGTGTTTGGCTACCTTGGGATCCAGATTGTTCTGGATCATAAGCATAATGGCTGCCGCTTGAGCACAACGGGCCGGGTATTCTGCTACAGGCCTTGCATGCATAGGGTAGTCCGGACGGAAACGATACATGTATATGCGTCCGTACCGCATTAACTCTTCAGCAAATTCTGCCGCCAACACCCGATGCCATTCTACCGGGAAATACCGCAACGCGTTTTGAATGGCCAGCACTTTTTCATTGTTGGTCAAAACGCCCTCTATTACCCGATGAGGAGCATGACTCACCTCAGGATCTAGCGGACGTGCAGATGGCAAATGCGTTGGAATACCCGTCCGGATGGCTGACTGGAACGCGGATAATTTGGCCTGCATAGTTGGTTGGGCTTGAAGAATCAAAAATGGATGATGAAGTTCACCGGTGTATCATCTGTAGTGTATGCTTTTACACGTGCCTGACGATCTTTGGACATCACGATCATAGATGGCAGTTTGCCAATCGGAACGGCAATAACTTCACGCGGACTTACATAATCCGGATTATTCACATAAACAAAGTTTACGCTTTGGCGGGTGTTTTCTTCTGTGTAAAAGAAGATTACGTCGTTCAGAAGGTCATATGTAATGAGTCGGCCGGCATATCTGCGCCAAACCTCCATTTTATACAAATCATATATGAATACTTCCGCTTTTTGGGTGCTATCAGGGGTAGCATTTTCAGTAATCAAAAATCTTTTGCCTGAAGACCAGTAAAACTTGGGTTTTTCTTCTTTGGTTACGCCAATACGGTAAGTTTTCAAATCGCTGAGGTTGACCAGGTTTAAGCCGGTTCCACCGGGTTCCTGGCTTTTAAAGGCGCGAAAACGACCATCCGGGGAGTCGCCCAGGTATGCGGCAGAATCAGAAGGCATGGCTGGCGCTCCCGTATTGGAAGGTGCATCACCTCCTTTATTTTGGGCGTTGGAACAGGAATAGAGTATGACGAAGCTGAGTAGGAACAGAAAAAGATTTTTCATGCGTTGCGTTGAAAATGATTTGGCCGCAAAAGTACCAAAAGTTTGGCTACAGGACGCCAAGGTTACGCAATGGGATGATTGAGGAAAGGGTCGTTTAAGTCATTTGAGGTCATTTGAGGGTCATTTAAGTCATTTGGGGCATACTACTGGACATTTTGGGGGGGGCATTGAGTGTTCATAGGGTGAGTAAAGGCATCGTTGAAGCTTTATCAACCAGGCTGTAGTGAAGGATCTGAATATCAGGCTAATCAGACCCTTCACTACGCTCAGGGTGACAAAGCCTGGCATGTTAAAATGCTTCTCAAATGCCCCCAAATGACCCTAATCTCCCTTCAAAAACCGACTTGTAAATACCTCTGCCGCTCCTGTTTGCACTTCTAAGAAATAAATCCCTGGCGGCAGAGCCCGTACATCCAATGTTTCCTGAACTTCACCTGCCGGCCCTCCGTAATGCCCGGTTTGGGTAAGCAGGATCCGGCCCTCTGCGGTTGTCACATGGATGCGGTAATCTGCCGGTTGATCCATTTCAAATGCCAATTGCATGGTTTCATTCGCGGGATTTGGGAAACAATGGACACTCCCCTTGCTGTGAGCATTATTTAGATCAAAAACACTGGTATTCAACAGGGTGCTATCAAGCAAAATGTTTTCATCTCCGGGCAGGTAGTTCATAAAGGCAAAATATACCAGCAACATTTCGTCAGTGGTGGCCTCACCCTGGGTAACCGTTTGAGGTGGACTACTCGGCTGGTTGGGGTTGTTCTCTGTATTGTCATATACAGCATAGGCGTGCATTTTGGTGCCTACCGGCAGCTTTTGCAGTTTCTGAAAGTAATAGCTGCCCTGCCAATGGAAATCCCAGTTGTTTATCCGAATCAACGGAATGGTGTCGTTTTGAGGCGTTACGGCAAATGTTTCAATGCTCCGCCCAATCAGGTGCATATGTGGTGCAGCAGATAAAACAGAAACGGTTTGAGGCAAGGTTACTTTGGCATGGTAAGTTTTAACCTCGTTTGGAGGAATGTTCAATGGGCCATTTTCCAGCGACAATGGGGTGTGGTTTAAGGCGGGAATCAGGCGTATTTCCCGGATCCCCTGATTGGTTGGCGTAAAGAAAAAATTCAATTTGGTTTGATCGCTCATCCCTGTAACTCCCTTAGGGTAGTGCATTTGCACAATTAAATCTGCTCCCGGTGTGAGTTTTATCCCCATGCCAGGTGGCGTTAAGAAAGTGCGGGCGCCAGGAACCCAGGCGCCTACCAGCCTGGCGCCATTTACTCCAGGTCCGCCAAAATTGACATAACCGGGTTCATTGGGTGTTTGATCATCCAATACCTTTGCCTGCCCTGTAGTGTCTTCGTAGATCAAAATATGGTGCACTACTTCATGATTGCCGGGAATGGCTTCCAAGCCCCGCATATATGCTGCCTGGGACAGTCCGTTGGGAATTACAAAACACCGGTATTCGTCGTCGGTAGCAGTAACAGTGTAGAATGGTGTCATCAGTGTCTGATCAGGCATGCCTATTTCAGAATCATCATTGAACATGGGGTCAGCGGGGGCCTGCGAAAGATCTCCAGCCTGGGCGCCATTATCCACCCATTCGCTAATGAGTTGAATTTCTTCGTCGCTCAGGCGGGACTCATGCGCATAACGGCGGTAAGTAGGATCTGGCATCCAGGGCGGCATGCGTTTGCTGGAAGTGGCATCCTGAATATCGTACCTGCGGGTGAATGCATTGGAGTATCCGATCAGTGAAAAATGGCCCAAGCCTCCATCGCGGTGGCATTTTGCACAGTTTTCATACAAAATAGGGGCAATGTCGGTTGCCCAGTTGATGCTTTGGGCATTTATCGAAGCTGAACCAAGGATAATCAGCGCGAGCAAATAGTTTTTAGCAGACATAATGATGAGTTGTCGTGATCGTAGGAGTTATAAATAATTAGGGATAGGGACGAAGAAAAAGGAGGAAGGTTTAACTGCCAGCCGAAAAACCTTCTCCGGGTGAAAAGTATAGGGGGCCTTTTTCGTGCAAATCTGTTCACTCACCAGGGTGTGTCTTGGGGCCGTCATCCATAAAAAAAAGAGGGCCCTTCCTTGCGAAGAGCCCTCAACTAGTGTCTGTTCACTTGTTTTGTGACACTTATGTACCTCTACTACTTACCAAAAAAATTACTGTTTGACGAACCGGATGGTTTTTACGGAATTGCCGGTTCGAATTTCAGCCAGATACAAGCCTGGAACCAGGCCTGCAATATTTACACGGGCAGCATTCAGGCCGGAAATGGCTGTTTGCTGGTTACGAACCAGGGTTTTCCCGTGGAGATCGCTCACGCGTATTTCATAGTCCATTGCCTCGGGTGTATTGAAAGCAATATTCAGGTCGGTAGTGGCTGGGTTCGGGAACAACTTGGCCCCTTCAAATACCACCTTTTCCTTCACTGCCACACTGCCGGCTCCTGTTAGGCCTAATTGAGCTGTTTCACGACCAAAGTTCCAGGGGCTTTCTGTATTGATCTCAAAAGAAATGGAGCTAAGGCAATCGAGCGCTTCGATCGTCAGGGTTACGATATAAGTTCCCGGCTGGGCATACACATGGTAAGGATTTTGTTCCGTGCTGGAAGTTCCATCCCCAAAGTTCCAGGACCAATTGAGCAAGGTTGGATCTGGAACATACGACAGGTCAAGGAATTGCAATCCGTTGCCGCCAATGCTGTCTGGTAGTGGAATGAACATAGCCTGACAATCAAACTCAAACGGATCTACCCAACAGCTGTCGCCTACACAAACCTCAAATGACATGCTGCTCTCACAACCATCAATGGTTTGAATATCCAATGTTACGGTGTACAGGCCGCTTGCGGCATAGGTATGGGTAGGGTTTGGATCTGTGCTGGTGTTGCCATCGCCAAAATCCCAGTTCCAGCTTTGAACTGCCCCCATGGAAATATCATAGAAACTGAGTGTGAGCGGATCCAGAGGCGGCCACATAAAGTTGGAATCAAGGCCATTGTATCCTACGTAAAACATGGCCTGACAACCATACCAGAACGTATCGATCGGGCAATCCATCGCGAATACAACATCACAAAGGTGTACTTCGCAACTGTCGTCCGTAACCGCATGCAGTTGAACGGTGTAAACACCTTCTGCGGCATAGGTGTGCACAGGTGCAGCATCCGTGCTGGTGTTGCCATCGCCGAAATCCCACAAGTAACTGGAGGCTTGCAGCGGATTTCCGTTAAAATCAAACAGCTGGGCGCTAAACTCAAAAGTGGTTACACTCAGCGCTGTGTCCTGATTGTACAGGATATAGCCGCTGCAATCAGGGAAATGAGGTATGCCGGTCTGTATCAGGAAAGATGCAGAGGTGGTGCAACCATCGCTACCCGTAATAGTCAAAATGACCACATAAAAACCGTCTGCAGCAAAGGTATGGGTAGGGTTTTGCTCTGTGCTGGTGGTGCCATCGCCAAAATCCCAGAGATAACTCACGCCAACAGAGGAGCTGTCCAGCCCGAAATAATAGCCGTAAAAGCTAATGGTCAGGCTATCTATTGGCAGGATTTCTATATAGGAAAAACAGGATGGGGAAGGAGGAAACGTGTCCCCGCATACCTGAAAATCAGCAACGACCTGGCTGTTAAGGATAGGTACAATTTTGGTCTCGTCATCTCCCCAGCCACTTGGATCGCAAAGGGAGTACACAGAAACCCATACATCCTGGATGCCCCCTGGTACATCGAGCAACATGGTGTAAGTGCCATCCGGTCCCGTCAATGTGTTATTAAACGCAAAATTATTGGAATCGCTGGCAAAGGCAAATACCTCGGCATTAGCCAATGGAAGGCCGGTAAGCTGGTTGGTTACCAGTCCTGAAATGGTCGTCTGCTGCGCCTGCGCCCAACAGGTGAGCATCATCAAAAGCGCGGAAAAAAGTGCTTTTTTCATGTTTAGAAGTGTTTGTGTGTTTATTTGTTGAATGTTAATGTTGTATTTGAATGCGCCGGCTGGCAATGCCTTGAGAAGTTTCCACTTTCATCAGGTATAGGCCATTGGGCACTTTAGGCAAGGTTAATTCCAGCCAATCCTGCCGGGAGGTTTGCTGGGTCCAAACTACCTGCCCAAGCAGATCGATCAGTTGGATCCCCTTGATGGATGCAGAAGCTTTGATCATTACCTGATCAGATGCAGGATTTGGATACAATTCCAAGGAAGGGGATTTCAAGGCGTTTTCGGAGGAAGCAAGGCTTTCCGGAGCTACATTGATCCACAGGGTGTCGCCGGCAACGGTACTGTAATTGCCAAATTTATCCATCATTTTCACCTGCTCAATAACCACCGGGATTTGCTGGTTAACAATCACATCCACAATGATCACAAACTCGGCATATCCTATTCTCCCATATCCGTTGCGCTGGTTTTTATCCGTACGAACCAGGCCTACATCCACGCGGTTTGGTTGTGCTTTTTTCGACATCCATATGCGGTCGTTATCCGGGTTTATCCAGGATAGTTCGGCGAAATTGAAAGAGGTCTGGTTCAGGTCTATGTGCGACGGGTTTGCATTGACCGAAAAAGCTATTCCATAAAAATCTTCTGCCGGAATATCCGCTGTGCCCAATTCAATCGGGATTTTTATGGTTTGGCCGTTTTGAACAAAAGTCGGTAACGCAGATTCGTCAAATTGCAAGGGAGGGTCAATGCCTGACATTCCCGGGATAAATGTGTCGGGAAGTACATTGGAAGCTCTTTGCAATCCGTAATTCGTGTACAAAGGGAAGGCATCAAAATAGTAGTTCACATAGCCGTCGCCATTGCAATCTGCATAGGCCATATTGAGTCCACCCGGAAATTGTAAATTCCATGGAGTGGCAGGAATAGGTACAAAATCCAGTGACGCAGAATCACGCGCCGGACCGGAATAGTTATACGCCAAACCAAGGTGCAAAAAATCCAGTGCATTCACCTGACCATTATTGGTCACGTCGCCCGGATAAACCACCAACCCTGCCTGACCACTTGCGCCGCTAAGCATCCAGCTAACCCAACACCATATTGCCAGTACTCTTTTCATGTTTTGCCTTGTTTGTACTATTTAACGGTACAAAAGTGCGGTTGGTTGGAAGGCCATACAAATACATTTTTTATACATTATCAAAAAAAATAATCGAAAAATTATGTTATTTTATAATCTAAATAATTGATTTTTAAATATTTAGTAAAAGTTAAAAAGTAAAAAAATCAAAAAAAACACCCAATCTTTTGTTGTAAACTCCTGTAAATTTGCCTCACTGTGACATTTTAACCTGAACTGTGCAAAAAAGTAAACTTATAGAACTGCTGAGTAGCCTTGACAACCGGGAGTTCAGAAGTCTGCAACAATTGGTTGCATCAGCCTACTACAACCGGAATCCGGAAGTGATCAGGCTCCTCGAATGGTTGAATTCCATCCGGCCGGACTTTTCGGGATTGGAAAGGAATGCGGCCATGAACGCCGTCTTTCCGGGTGAACCGGCGGATGATGCGAGGCTGAATCACACCATGTCGTTTCTGCTCAAATTGGCCGAAGAGTGGATAACCCAGGAGCAATTTGGCAAAGAGCCCAATCTATTCAAACATTGGATGCTCCGGGGATTAAACGAACGAGGGCTCGACAAGCATTACGAATTTCATTTGGAGAAAGCCCGGCGCGCTATGGCGGCCGAACTTCGGCCGGGCAGTCGCCATTTTTATCAAAAATTTGCACTTGAGATCTATGAAGCGGAGCGTTTTGTTCAACGTTCGCCGAGGCAATTCAATGAGAGTGTTCAAACAGCTACTGACAACCTTGATGCGTTTTACCTGATAGAAAAACTCCGCCGTACCTGTTATATGTATGCCAGTCAGGCGGTGGTAGCCACTCCCTATCAATTACAATTAGTTGAGGAAATTTGCCGGTTTGTTGGAAATCATCTGGCCGATCTTCCATCGCCAGCCATTGAGGCTTATTACAGGATTTTTCAATTGTTAAGCAAGCCTCAGGCTGATGCCGATTTTGATGCATTGAAACGCTTGCTAGGGGAGTCGTCTGACAGGATTAGTTTGGAAGACCAGGCGGATATTTACCAATATGCCATCAATTTTTGCAATATCCAGATCATGCATGGCAGAGAAACTTACGAAGAAGAGGCATTTCAATTATATCTGACCACGCTGGAATCTGGCATTTTGCTGGTATCCGGGAAATTATCCCCCTGGCACTTTAAGAACATGATCAACCTGGCTTTGCGACTCCATCGCTTCGAGTGGGCGGAAGCTTTCATTGCTTCCAATACCGGATTGCTGTCACAGGAGTTTCAGCAGGATGCCCTGCATTTTAACCTTGCACTGGTATACTATACAACAGGTCGGCTGGATGAAGCGATGAACCATTTGCAAATGGTAGAGTTCACGGACGTTCACTATTCCATCAGTGCAAAGGCCATGTTATGCCAGATATTCTATCAAAAGGATCAGTATGATGCGCTGGACAGCGCGCTTCATGCATTTGAGACCTATCTGAGACGCAATAAACTGCTGGCCGAGAATACAAGGGCAGGGTACCTGAATTTTACGTCAGCACTCAAAAAACTCTTGCGGACCCCTGCCTCCAAATGGCCTCAACTCCGTACAGAACTGGGACAAATACGCATTTTGCCGGCCCGCGAGTGGTTGATGAAAATAATGGAACAATAAGGGAATGTGGTTAATGAGGGAATGTGAAGAATGTGAAAAGAAATGAGGCCAATAGGATTTTCCCTATTGGCCTCATTTCTTCTAATTCCCACATTAACCACATTTATCACATTCCCCACATTAACTCTTTATCTTTTTTCTACCTTTTGAGATTTTAGCACTTGCTTGTTTTTGCCAACCAGTTGCACCAGGTATACACCTTTAGGCAGGTCGCCAACAAAGTAATGTTCGCCTTTAGAGGCTTCAAAGGTTTTAACTTTTTTACCAAGAAGATTGAAGACGTTCAACTGACCTACAGCATCTGCCTGGTCTTGCACGGAAACGAATTCTGTAGTTGGATTGGGAAAAACCGACAGTTCCGGTCTTGGGGTGTTTTGAGCCCGAAGGGCTATAGCGGCCAACAGAAAGAAAAACAGGAGTAGGGTTTGTTTCATGCTTAACAAATTCAGGTTAAGGCCGCATCAATGACAGAAAAAAGGTCTTTAACGGTAGAGAATTGGCTCGATAAATGTTCAGGGTGAGAGATTATTAAGAATAATTTGCCTGCAAAATAGAGTGATTCTTTTGGTTGGCCAACATTTTTGTTGGTTAGTTTGCAAAGATTTAACGAGCGGTAGACAATAATTTGGAAAGTTTACAACCTGTTCACAGGATAAAGCTGCCATTAAAGGAAAGTAAGCCGCCGTTCGCTCTTGTTTTTTTCCAGAAGATCCAGGTACTTCATGCGGGCGTTTTTTTCATGTACAGAAATTTGAGTGATGCTCACAGTCTGTACTCGTCCTGCCCTGTTCATGACATAATTCTGTTCCGGATCCCCTACGCTACCAGTCTTGTGCAGGTGTAAAACAGACCTGGAGTCAATCTGTTCAAAGGATGGGTGCCTGTGCAGCCATTCTCTGAAAACAGCTTCCCGTTTTGCCTGCATTTCAGCGGGATACAATGTGGCAGAACACCAAAAATGTGGCTGCCCGGGGTCCAGCTCCTTGATATATCGTTGCTCCCCATCCCATCTTAACTCTACGACGCGCTTCGGACTTCTGGAGTTGTCTGGCTGCTGCTCGAAATACAGGAAAGTGAAAGGTTCTATGTTATGCAGATCGTATCCGGCAAAAAAATCGTCGGCATTTTCCCAGTCGAAAAAATCAAGGAGTAAAAGTCCCCGGCTTCGTCGATAAGGTGGTTGGCGGCGATGCAACACAAATGCACCATTGAGCAGGCAAGCTGTTCTTCCGCCCTGGCTGCACGCTATCCATGTACCCCCGGCGTGGGTGTCCCGTGGGAAAAGAAGGGTAGGGCTACCCTCTCGTACAATGCTCTTAGGCGAACGGGCAGGCGCCTCGTCGCGGTTGTGGGTGAGAATATACCCTTTTGATAAAGGTAGGTAAGTGACCGTGCACATCCGGCGAAGGTCGGGAAATTATTTAGTTCCCTTACGGTATACCAGCATAGGCACTTTGGTAATGTATGAAAACGACTCGGCGCGGTTAGGGCTAAACCACTTGTTAAACCATCCTGTTTTGGGGTGCGTAAAAAAGACCACCAGTCCGGGCTTTAATTTTTGCACGTTTCTTTCCATTTGATGCGCAAAGTCATCATTCAGGTTGTGCGACTCCATCCGCAACCGTTGGAGCAAAGGAAAATTCTTTTGCCAACGGGGGAAATTGATTTCAGCCTCCTTTTTTTCATCCGGGCTGTAATAAAAATGCACCAAATCCACAGATGCTTCCAGGCTTTGAGCAGTCCGTGATACCACATTCAACTCTTTTTCTACCTCTCCGAGGTCGCTGGCATAGAGTACACGATCCACTTTTTTCGAACGATAGGTATGCGGAATCACTATTGTCGGTATGAGAGATTTTTCAATGACCTTGCTGGTATGGGTTCCCATGAACTTCATCAATTCCCCGGCGCCACGGGTACTGATACAGATAAAATCCACGTCACTTTCGCGGGCATATTGCAGGATGGCGCTATCCGGGCTCAGATCTTCCAGTACAGCACACCGATATTTTTCAGGTTTATACCGGGAGGTTCTGATGGCGCTGCTGATAAACCGCTCCAGTTTGTGAAGGGTACTTTTGGTTTGCCGTTTCAGCGCAGTTTCAATCCGCCCCTGATGAACGGTCGTAGGAATAAGCGCCTGAAAACAGTGAAAAAAAATCAATTCTGTTTCCCGCTGGGAGGCTAATTGCAGGGCAAATCGAATACCCGCTTTTGATGCGGAAGACAAATCGGTGGTGACAAGGATTTTGGTCATGGCAATCAGTTTTGTTTGCCAAAATTACAAGGGCTCAAATCAAGGCAGCAATGACCAAAATCACTGTAGGCAATAATTAAATACGAAAGGAGAGCGGCAGGGTAGTGCCTATTTAACCAGACCATGTTGCCAACACGTTTGATAGTAAAGAGTCCAATAGATTTATGGTTTCTGCAAAGATTCCAGCCAATGAACCGTGTTGTTTATTCCCTGATCCAGGGGAGTGGTCTGATATCCTAAAACTTCAGAAGCTTTCTGATGTGAAAGCTTCCAGTCCACCTCAAAACGATCTATCCATTCCGGTGTAATAGCTGGAGGTGTCCCAAACCAATTGGCTCTAAGTTGCATGATCCATGCGCTGATCTGCATTAATCCAATGGGCATCGACAGGGTGCGAAAATGTTTGCCATTTACATTGCCTACTTCCTTAAAGAACGAACGATAGGACGTGTTTTCCCCTCCAAGAATGTAGTTTTCTCCGGAAATGCCCTTTTCCATAGCCAAAATGTGTCCGTTGATCACATCATCAATATACACATAGTTGCCCACTCCGGTACCGTTGCCGGGCATGAATCTGAACCTGCCTTTTAAGTATAACTGGATCATTTTATTGACAGCATTGATGGTAGCAGGATTCCCTGGACCATAAACCCGCGATGGATTAACAACCACGGTTTCCTGGCCTTTAGCTGCCCGAGCCCTTGCCAGGTTTTCCGCTGCAATTTTCGACCGGTCGTATGCGGTGTACACACGGGCCCAGGGTTGACTTCCTTCATGTACAGGCTGGTCGTTTTGGCAAGGTCCAAATACGCCGGCTGTTGACGTAAAGACTACTCGCTTTACACCTTGGTTCTCTGCGGCCTGAAACACATTTTCAGCACCATCAACATTGATTCGTTGAAAGGTAGAACGGTCTTTTGCCCATGGTCGGGCATACGCGGCAATATGGTAAACCTGCTCTACTCCGCGCATGGCTTCGTTCAATTTGGGCATATCATGCAGATCCCCTTTTACCCAGGTTATGCAGGTACTTCCGTTGCCACTTTCCGGAAGCGTTCGAATCAGGGCCAGGACCTGATGTCCGTTTGCAGCAAGTCGTTCTGCCAGTACACCGCCAATGTACCCTGAAGCCCCGGTGATGAGTATTTTTTTCATATAACAATGCGAAGTAGCTTAGAGTGTGTCTGAAAAATACTGCCGTAGATGAAAATGCAGTTTTTGGGTCCTGGATAAGTGTATCTTTTTTGGGGAATAGCGGTGTCCTATTGGCCAAAAAAGACACGCAATACAGGTTCCAAAAGATGTTTTTTCAGCACGGTGAGTATTTTTCAGACACACTCTAGGGTTATTAGGATGCAGCGAGCGGATTACCATCCTCGTTTTTTGTATGCCTGGGTAAGCATAAACTGGACAAATGTCGGCGATATTCGGTTGAGTATATTGGTGAGTTTCCCAAGGAAGGTAAAAACGCGGATGAATCTGCGTTTTTCCATCATATGAATCAAGCCATCTGCTACCTGATGGATAGGCTGAAGTTTGAATCCTTTCGTGTCTACTTTAGGAATAGGATTCCCGTTGATATCATAAATGGTTTTGCCTGGTTCGTTTTGTGTCAGACCAACGTAGGCCAAACCCACGTATAGACCGGAGTCGCTGGTTTCGGCCCGGAGGGCTTCAGCAAGT
>JBIKUE010000219.1:0-4601 GCA_044347755.1 Saprospiraceae bacterium | reverse complement strand
AGTGACCGGGCCTCATCTCCAAAAGAGCAACCGTCAAATTTCCAAACCTCCATGGTGGATCCATCGGCCAGAATGTAGGTTGTGGCCTTGTTCATCCATTGGATTTGACGTTCCACGGGGAACGTACTCTGAGCTAGAAGCGTAAAGGTTAAAAAAGGCGCTAGAAAAAGGAGTAAGTGTCGATTTTTCATGATCAGAACCAGTTTTTATCGGTGCAGAGGAATGGCGCAAAGGATGGCTGGCGGGTTGCCTGTGTAAATTCTGTTTCTTTGTGCCAAAATTATTCACGTGCCTACATTTTCGAGCTTTCTTTGGTCGTTAGGCTTATGCATTCTGTTTGCATGCAGCAATGGGAGCAAACGCGATATTAGTGCATATTACTATCCAGTAAAAGACCTTAAAGGAGGAAAAGTTTACGAGTATGTTGTTTCGCAAAACGATTCCGTAATGCCTGAATACTGGTATTACCGCACTTTTGTGCGCGATAGTGGCCTTTTTCTGGTTGGAACCTATTATGATCATCGGTTTCAGATTGGCCAGATCATCCGTGAAAAAATCACAAAAAGTGGTGCTTTGGCCAAAGAATGTCATTTGTATGAAGCAGATCCCAACCCGGAAACAGAAGGCGGGCAGATACACACCAAAACACGGATTCTGGCCGCCAATAAATTTCCCTATGCCGTAACAGATTCTGTAGGGGCTTTTGTCTTCAAATTGCAATTTAATCCACCGGACGATCCGGAGTCTACCTTTGTTGTAGAGCGAAGCCGTCGTTTTTTAGGAGATGGACCGAATTTTGAGTACGACGGTAAAGAATACCCATGTATCCGGTTTGCTTTAAAGGAAAGCATTGGCAATGCCAAAGCGGGTATTGATCCGGTCGAAAGCAGCGGGGAAGAATGGTATGCCAAAGGGCTGGGTTTAGTATATTACCGGAAGGTATACGGAGCCGGCGAATTCAAAGTTGAAGCCCGTCTTACGGATATTTTTACCATGGCAGAACTCGAACGGCGGGCAACTGCTGTATTTGGGGAATAGTTTTTGTAGTAATTCCATTTTTCGGGCAACCCAAACACTTAAAAAAACACCATTATATAGCCCAAAATACAGGGTGGCGCCGGTTTTTCCGGTCTTTTTTGAATCCAAACCTGCTTTTCAAGAATATTGACATGAAAAATATGTGGAAAATAGCCCTACCGGCTGTTGTGCTGCTGTGCATGATATTTGTCACAGCTTGTGTAACAACCAAGAAAAAAGGGCAGGAAACCAGTAAAGGCAAGAAAGCTTACCACTCTTTTACCAATAAGTACAATTATTGGTTCAATGCCGATGAACTGTACAAGCTTACCACCGATAAACTGGAGGAACAGCATAAAGACAATTACAGTCAAATTCTTGAGATCTACCCGGAGGCCGCCGCTGATCCAACCGGCGTTCGCGCCGATCTGGATAAAGTGATCCAAAAATCAGCAAAAGGCATTTCTCTGCACCGCCCAGGTACCTGGACCGACGACAACTACGGTCTTATGGGGAAAGCGCAATTTTTGAAACGCGATTTTGAAACGGCAGAGGCTACCTACAAATTTATCAAAGAGGAACAGGATCCACAGCGTAGCTCCAAATCCAAGCTGAAGTCCAAAAAATCTTCGAAGCAAAAAACATCTGATCGGAAAAAAGCCGCGGCTAAAAAGAAAAAAGAAGCTGCTGCCAAAAAGAAAGCCGCGGCTAAAGAGCGCAAGAAAAAAGCAGCCGCTAAAAAGAAAGCTGCCAAAAACAAGAAGAAAGGCGGCAAGAGTACTCCTAAAGCAACAGAAACCAAAAAACCTGCTGAAACGGCAAAACCAAAAGACAGTGAGGAACTCAAACTTACGGGCACCAATCCCTACGATCAACCCATGGGTCGAACGCATGATTTTCCTTCTGCAATGATCTGGTATGGCCGTACCCTGACCGAGCGTGATAAATACAATGAAGCAGAATTCCTGTTCCGGGAACTTTGGGAGGACCGTTATTTCCCGAAATCACTGCACGATGAACTGGCTACTGCAGAAGCTCGCCTCCTGATTAAACAAAAAAAGTACGAGCAGGCAATTGAGCCATTGTCTAAAGCGGTTGAACTCACCACCAGTAAAAAACGCCGGGCGCGACTTTCCTATGTTCTTGCACAACTGCACGAACGTTCCGGAAGGTACCAAGATGCCTATGCTGCCTATGAAAAAGTGTTGGACAGCAAACCAGCCTACGAGATGGAATTCAACGCCAGGATGCAACAAAATGCAGCTGGTTGGGCCAACGGTAAAACCAATAGTGATGCTGCGCTCAAAAATTATGAGCGCATGGCTTCCGATGCCAAAAATCAGGAATATCGGGATCAGTTGTATTATTCCATGGCCACCATTGCCCTGAAGGATGGTAATAAAAAAGACGGGATCAGCTACTTGCGAAAATCCCTGTCTTACAATAAAAACAATACCGCCCAACGAGCAGAAGCCTACCTGAAGCTTGCCGACCTATACTTTGAAGACGAACAGTTTGTGCAGGCTAAAGCATATTACGATAGTACCCTTACCGTATTACCGGCAGACGATGTGCGGCACAAACGTGCTACAGAATATGCCGCTAACCTCAAGGATATTGCCCGACTGATCCAAACCATTGCAGCCAATGACAGTATTGTCAGGGTTTTCAATATGAGTGACGACGAGCGCAAGGATTTGGCCAAGGCTATTAAAAAACAACGGGAAGCAGAGGAGGCTGCAGCCATCCGAAACGCAGCCAATCAACCCTCCGGACCGGCAAAAGCCCCGGCGCCGGTTGCAGGAGCCAAGCAGACTACCTTTTATTTTTACAACGAAACATTCCTCAAAAAGGGTCGTAAAGACTTTAGCCGAAACTGGGGGGAAAGAAAACTGGATGACAACTGGCGTCGGAGCAATCGCGTGGTGGCTGGTGGTCCTGATGATGCTTTGGGAGCAGATAGTACCAAGAACAACGCTGTGGCAGATGCCGAATTAAAGGATATTTTCTCCAATATTCCAAAATCTATGGAAGAGTTGTCGGTATTACATATGGCTACCTATGAAGCGATGTATCAACTGGGTACCTTATACCGGGATCGCTTGCAGAATAACGTGCGTTGTACCGGTACACTGGAGGAGCTTCAAACCAGATACCCGGACACGGCGCGGTATGAAAAAGAAACGTGGTATTATTGCTATTTGGCTTTCAATGACCTGAAAAACCAGGAAAGAGCACAGTTCTATTACGACAAGCTGATTGGCAAATATCCTAAAAGTGCATACGCACGCACACTCACAGATCCCAATTTCCTGAATGCAACCAAGGAGCGTGAGCGCGATCTGAATAAGTATTATGAAGAAACGTATACCCTTTTTCAAAAAGGCGGGTACAAAGAGGCGTACACCAGATGTGAAGAAGCGCCTAAAAAATTTGGTTCTCAAAACCCATTGGTGGCCAAGTTTGCCCTGTTGAGTGCATTGTGTACCGGCAGCCTGAGTGGAAACGACGCATATTGTGCTGCTCTGGGCCAGGTCATCAAGCAGTATCCGGACCAACCGGAGGCTACCCGAGCCCGGGAAATTGCCCGCGTACTTTCCTGTAAAGGCTTTGAAGTAGATGAAAAGAAGAAAACAGATGCTCCCATCGACGATGCTTTTACCTTGGAAGACGATAAACTGCACTACTTCATCATCGCTCTGACGGGCGATAACTTCCGTTTGGATGAAGTGAAGGCCGCGGTAACGGATTATAACAGTGAATTCCACAAGGTGGAACAACTGCGCATATCTAATATTTTCCTTGGAACGGATACCAACACCCCTATTGTGGTGATTCGTAAATTCGACAACAAGGAACAGGCGATGAGGTATTACAATGAGGTGAAAAACCAGAAAGATTTTTTGGGTGAAACAGCAAAAAAGACCTATAAAAAGGAGATGTTTGCCGTAACTCAGGAAAACTACCGGCGAATTTTGAAAAACAAAACCCTTAACGGATACCGGGAGTTTTACGAGGAAAACTATTTGAAAAAGAAATAGATGGCAAAATTCAAAATGACCCTGGAGTATGACGGGTCGAGATATGCCGGCTGGCAACTCCAAAAAAATGATCGCTCCATACAGGGTGAATTATTGGAAGCAGCCGCAAAAGTATTTGGAGATCAACCCATTGAAGTGTATGGTGCAGGTCGGACGGATGCCGGGGTTCATGCTCGTGGGCAGGTAGCTCACCTGGGTGTTGTGGATACCAGGCTTACCACAGATCAGATTCGGATTGGGCTAAACGACATACTACCCCATGATATAAACATCCTGAAGGTAGAAAAAGCTCACCCAAAATTTCATGCCCGGCACGACGCCAGGAGCCGGAGTTACACCTATCAGATATCCAAACGCCGTGATGCGTTTGGGAAAAAATACGTTTGGTGGGTTAGAGATACGCTAGATGTGCGCGCCATGCGCGATGCAGCAGCGCGTCTGGAGGGGTTTCATGATTTCAGATCTTTTGGCGCTACAGAAAAGGAGGGGCAAAGCACCCTGGTAGATCTGGACCGGTTTGAAATAAGGGAAGAAGCAGATCGA
>JBIKUE010000071.1:0-26475 GCA_044347755.1 Saprospiraceae bacterium | reverse complement strand
AGGAAGCAGAACCTTAGAACCGTGCCTCCAGAGTTGTTTTTGCGCTGTATTGCAAGATCTTCTGAAGAACAGCGGAAGATGGGTTAAACTGAACCTTGGGCAATTGTGCTTTGGCAAAAAGCAGGGCGTTAAAGTCAGCGCTGCAATCAGCGCTTTCCTCAATCAAATGTGCCATTTCGAAAGCGTCGCTTGCGGAAAGTTCGCGGTACAGGAATTGCACCAGTTGTGCATCATATGTGTAGGTTTCGTCCATAGGCAATCTGCCAGATGTTTAGAAGGTGAAAAAGGTAAAATCATGCATAAAACTGGTTCAGAGCTCCTGATATTGCATATTGAAGCAGAATATTTTCAATTTTAACATACTTTGCAAAAGCGGCTCAATTTAAACGGCCCGGGTAGCGCTGTTTTCCATACTTTTGCCCCTTGGTTCGCCATATTATGGGTATTTCCCCATCCCCAGCCAGGCAAGCATCATGAAAGGAGTAGAACAAATAGAGCATACCCTTCATAACATCGCTTCACCCAAGCGGGGCCATACCTTTTGGGGTTTGATGGGAGTGTTGGCGCTTGCTGCATTGTTCATCGGGATAGAGCACCGGGCCATATTACAAGCGCCCAATGATGTAATCATGGCCAACAGTAGTGATGGGTTCAAGAATTACATGACCGCTCTTTGGCATGTAAAGCATGATTCCAGTTATGTGCACTACACTGGTATGAATTACCCTTTTGGAGAACATGTATTATTCACCGATAACCAACCGGTTTTGTGCAATATCCTGCAATGGTGGAGTAAAAATATGTGGGATGTAAAAGGTCGTGTAGTGGGCTTTATGCATATTACCCTGCTGCTTTCCATGGTTTTTGGCGCAGGGATTATTTATTTATGGCTCCGAAAACTCCATTTGCCGGTTTGGGTAGCCGGATGGGCCGCATTGGGTATGGCTTTTCTTTCGCCACAATACGCCAGATTCGACGGGCATTTTGGCATGGCGCACATCTGGGTATTGCCTATGATGTTGTTTTTGCTCTGCCGCTATGAAGAGCGTAACAGCAGGCGGTATCAAAGCTTACTTATTGGAATATTGATTTGGGTGACGGCGCAGCTGCATTTTTATAACATGGGCGTAGCGGCAGTCTTTTTGGGGTTTTACACCCTGTTCCAGGTTGTTATCAACCCAAGCTGGCGTAACATCTGGACCCGGGGCAGTCACTTCATGGTGATGATATTACTGCCATACGCCATGTTGAATATATGGCTGCACTGGTCAGATTATTTTCCGGACAGGCCGCAGGCTCCTTACGGATTTACAGACTATATAGGTCGTTGGGAAGGCGTGTTTTTGCCGTATCCTTATTTCTCCCTGCATCAATGGATCAATGAATATGTCGTGAAAATCCGAACACTGGATTTTGAGGCAGAAGCGTACATTGGACTATCCGCTACGATTTTTACCATTTGGTTCCTATTTGTCAGGAGATTGAAGGCATTTGAACCGGAATGGGAAGTGGCAGCGTATCACCGGGTGCATAAAAATTACCTTAGAGGGATCACGTTTGCCGCGTTTGCTACGCTTTTGTTTGGATTTGGTTTCCCGTTCGCCTTTAATGAGCTGGAATGGATGGTTAATTACATGGGACCTTTCAGGAATTTCAGAGGTTTAGGAAGGTTTACCTGGGTATTCTTTTATGTCATCAACCTGATGACCTTTTATGTTTTGTGGAACAGGAGTGCACGGTACCGCCCAAGTGAAAAGTGGAATACCTTCCTTTCCAAACGCGCTCCTTTCCTGGCGCCACATTGGCAAAAGCTGGTTAAATACGGGTTTTTGGTGTTGCCCCTTTGCATGTTGAGTTTTGAAGCCTATTGGTTCCAAAAGAACAACCCGATCCAATTAGTTCCAAGCCCTGCTAAAAGGGAGGTTGCGGCGCCTTCACCAAGCCATTGGTTAAATAAAGTTGATTTCGGCAGATACCAGGCACTTATGCCTTTGCCCTATTACCACATTGGCTCTGAAAACATGTGGTTGAACTTTGATTATTCCTTGATCCAAAAGGTTCAAACAACCGCATACCATACCAAAGTGCCGGATATGGGAGTAATGTTGAGTAGAACATCCATAAGCCGAACCATCAAATCCATCCAGTTTTCCTTACTGGCGTGCGAGTCGCCGGAAATGCTCACGGAATTGCCGGATAATCGCCCGATTGCGCTGATGATACAGCCAGAAACCTGGGAAACCACCCGAAAAAAATACGCACACCTCATTGATAAGGCCATAACGGTGTACAACGGACCGGAAATGAGGATTTTGTCTTTGATTCCGGATAGTGTACGCACCTGGTGGGCACAAAATGCAGAAGCAGAATTAAGGGGTATGGAGCGCAATGCGCGTGTGAATGGAAAGGATGGTATTCGGAGCGATCAGGCCGGAGTTTGGTACAAAAGATTTGATTTTGACGATCAGTTCAGGGAGCCGGGCTATGCTTTTCAGGGAAAAGGAGCAGCAACAGGCTTGCTCAGTGATACCACACGTATTTGGAATGGGACTATGCCGAAGGGCCTTTATACGTTTAGTATCTGGGTGAAGGCCGATGAAGACATGGGTTTGCCGCAGGAATATCATATTCGTACCAAACAACAAACGAAAAACGGCAACCTGGGTTCAGGCATTCAAACCATTGTGCAAGGATGGGCTTTGTGTGAGATTCCCTTCGAAGTATCAGAGGAAGGAGAAATGGTGGATATTTTTCTGTACAAAAAGGACATTGAGATGCCATTTTGGTATGATGAAGGCATGATAAAGACACAAAACAGTCACTTATACCTTCAAAAACCGGGATGGCTCATGCATAACAACTTCTGGTTCAAATTGCCGGTTAATTGACAAGCGTAATATTCCAGCATGATGCAGCTTTTACAAAATGTACGTGTTTATGATGGCTCTAATGAAAGCCTTAAACAGGATATACTGATCCAAAACGGAGTCATAACACTCATTGCCCAACATATTCCTGTTCCGGATGGAGCCGAGGTTATTACCTCTGCCAACCTATGTGTATCGCCCGGATGGCTGGACATAGGCGTTCAAACCGCAGATCCCGGGTATGAGCACAGGGAAGACCTCAGCACCGCGGCTGCCGCGGCTGCAGCAGGAGGGTTTACCTCAATAGCCTGTTTTCCCAATACAGAACCCGCTTTGCATACCAAATCGGAAATCCTGTACGTAAAAAGTAAGTCGGCCGGGCTTCCTGTACATTGCTATCCCATTGGAGCAGTTTCTCAAAATGCAGAAGGAAAAGACCTGGCAGAACTGTACGATATGCATGCTACAGGGGCTGTTGCCTTTAGCGATGGTAAAAAAGCGGTTCAGGATGCCGGATTGTTGTTACGAGCCCTTCAATATTCCAGGGCATTCAATGGCCTGATCATCAATACCCCACACCATAAAACCATAGCAGCCGGCGGACAAATGCACGAAGGGTTGATGAGTACCTCGCTGGGATTAAAAGGCATCCCCTCGCTTGCGGAGGAAATAATAGTGCAACGAGATTTGAGTCTGCTGGAATATGCTGAAGGCCGGCTGCATATTCATCTCATTTCTACAGCTAAAAGTGTGAAGATGATCCGGGCTGCTAAAAAAGCCGGATTGCCGGTTACCTGCTCCGTGGCGGTGGCAAATCTGTGTTTCACCGATGAACAGCTGGTCAATTTTGATTCCAACTGGAAAATATTGCCACCGCTCCGCGAACCGTCTGATATGCATGCACTCAGGGAAGGCCTGGCAGATGGCACCATAGATTTCATTTGTTCCAACCACACCCCCTGGCACGAAGAAGCCAAAAATCTGGAGTTCCCGTATGCAGAATCCGGGATGATCGGACTTCAAACGGCTTTTGCACTTTGTCGTACTTATCTCCATCGGGAACTATCCTTAGGAATGCTGGTGCAAAAACTCTGTGTGGCGCCCCGGCAAATACTTGGCCTTCCCGTTCCAAAAATTGAACAGGGACAACCCGCCGAAATCACCGTATTCGATCCGGATCTTTCATGGACGCTTGAGGTTGGGCACATCCTTTCCAAATCAAAAAACACGCCTTTTATCGGTCAAAGCTTTACAGGAAAAGTGTTGAAAACAGTGGTCGGTAAATAATCTAACGTGAGTTCTGAATGGGCAAACCTCAAAAAACAGATGTAAAAGCTTGAAAAACAACACATTGGCCAAGCCCAGGCAGGACCGGCCTTATTCAAATCCCGATTTTGCGCGCTTGGAGGCGGCTGAGAGCGCCCATATTTGAGCCCCGACGAAGGAGGGGCGAGTTTGGGCGCGAACCCGCCGGAAAGGGCAGCAAAATCGCAGGATTTGCATACAGCCTTGATTTTTTGGTTCTTTTTCATCAAGGAAAAAGAACCGTACAGCACGATGACAAGGTTTTGAAACCACCTTTAGAAAGTAACCTTTCTTACTATCTGCAAAAGCTGCCGTTTTTATCAAAATGAAACTTCGCTCATTCAAAACTCACCTTATCTAATAACCACCGCTCTGAAAACCAAAATAATACATGTCAACTCGTCAACCCTCCGCTTTCGATTGGTTCCTGATGATTTTTATGGCAACCATCTGGGGGGCATCGTTCGTATTCATTAAAAAATCAGTAGCTATTTTTACACCCGTACAGGCAGCCATGTGGCGTATGGCAGGCGCTACAGTGTTATACATGCCCATTGCTGTAATGTATTGGTCCAAAATTGACTGGAAACGCTGGAAACCACTGGTCATAGTTGCTTTTTGTGGTTCAGCTATCCCCAACTTCTTTTTCGCAGTTGCGCAACAACATGTAGACAGCAGTCTGGCTGGAATGCTGAATTCATTGACGCCACTGTTTACGCTCCTGATTGGTGCAACGGTTTATGGGATGCGGGTATCCGGAAATAAAATTCTTGGTGTAATGATCGGATTTAGTGGCGCGGTGGTATTGGTCCTCTTCAACGGGAATGGCGGGGTATCAGGTAATGCCTTTTTCGCAGGGTTATGTGTGCTGGCCACGGTTTGTTATGCTATAAATGCCAATACGGTAAATCAATATTTGCGGGATTCGCCTCCTGCCGCCATCGCTTCGGCCGCATTTATGCTCACGGGCTCCTTGTTTTTCTTTGGGTTATGGGTGTCCGGGGGGTGGGATGCCGCCTGGCAACATCCACAAGGCATGAAAGGCCTGGGCTATATTTTTTACCTGTCTGCGGTAGGGACCGTACTCGGCTCCATTTTGTATTTTTGGCTCTTACAGCGCACCAGCGCCATTTTTGCCACTTCTGTAACCTATCTGTTGCCTATTGGCGCCATAGCGATAGGCGCCTTGGATGGGGAGCAAATCGGCTGGATCGACATGCTTGGCACGGCAATTATTTTGCTGGGTGTGTATTTAGCGCGGAAATAAACGATGGACGATGATACTACGGGCGCTGCGCCTGATCTTTCGTTCGAATGCCAAGAGCAGCGCCCGTAGTATCATCGTCCATCGTTTATTTCAACAACCCATTGAGCTGATTGTACAAATCCTGCACGGATTTATCAACCGGAATGCCTTTTTCGCCCCAAACGAGACGACGTACCATATCGCCATCCTGCCATTCCAGGAAAGAATAGGTGTTACCCGGGTGCTGGAAATCAAGTTTGCTTAGGGTTTCAGCGGCTTTGAACAGCGTTTTGGCTTTGCTGCCTTTGGTTCTGCCCGACTTGGTAACGGCGCCCATCATGTCGCGCCCGAAAATCTGGCCGTTGTCGCAGAGGATATGCGCGGTTTCTTTTCCCACAAACCCGCCGCCAGTTCCCCAGCGCAGTTGTTGGGGCGGAAGTTTGTCGGCAGCATATTTATTGCTTTTGCAGGCAGGCAAAAGAGCGATGGCGCCGAGAAGAAGGCTTAGGGTAATCAGGATGTATTTCATGAAAAAAAATTAGAAATGAGGGTGTATCAAAAGTAATTTTTACCGCAGAGGCGGTAAAAATAAAAATACGACCTTTAAAACAGCCTCAAATTACAACAAATCCTTTCCAATATCCCGCCGGAAATATTTGCCATCGAACTGCACCTTTTTGGCGTTCCGGTTGGATTTTTTGAGGGCGCCGGGTATGTCTTTGCCCAAACTGGTGAGGGCAATAACCCTGCCACCGGCTGTTACCACCTGGCCGTTTTTATCCAGAGCTGTTCCGGCGTGGAAAGCTATGCCGTCTTTCACTTCATCCAGGCCTGTGATGATTTTTCCTTTGGCATAATCGCCGGGATAGCCGCCACTTACCAGGAACACGGTGGTGGCCATCCGTTTGTCGGCGCGGATTTTCACGCGGCCGAGGGTGCCTTTTGCACAATTTTCGAAGAGGTTAACCAGGTCGTTTTTGAGTCTCGGTAATACAACCTCCGTTTCGGGGTCGCCCAAACGGCAATTGTATTCAATCACGTATGGCTCGTTGTTTACCCGGATCAAACCGATGAAAATGAAGCCCTTGTACGGGATTTTTTCTTTGCGTAAACCTTTGACGGTGGGCTGGATGATGCGGGTTTCAACTTTTTCCCACATCTCGGCATCCACAAACGGTACCGGGCTTACGGCGCCCATGCCGCCGGTGTTCAGGCCGGTATCTTTTTCGCCAATGCGCTTGTAATCCTTGGCTTCGGGCAGGATTTTGTAGGTTTTCCCGTCGGTAAGTACAAAAACGCTGAACTCGATGCCGCTCAGGAACTGCTCCACCACCACACGGGCGCTGGCGTCGCCGAATTTGCCGTTCAGCATTTCCTGAATTTCAGCAATGGCTTCTTCGTGCGACTGGCAGATGACCACCCCTTTGCCGGCAGCCAAACCGTCGGCTTTTAGTACCACGGGCAGGCTGTGTTTGCGTACGTATTCAATGGCATCAGGCAGGTTTTGTTCCGAAAATTCCCGGTAGGCGGCCGTGGGTATGTTGTGCCGTTGCATGAATTTTTTGCTCCAGGCCTTGCTTCCTTCCATCATGGCCCCTGCTTTAGACGGCCCGATTACGGGAATATGCCGGAGTTTGTCGTTTTCCTGGAAGTAATCCCAGATGCCGCGCACCAGCGGTTCTTCCGGGCCAACTACCACCATATCAATCTGGTTTTCCAGGGCAAATTTGCCAACTGCTTCAAAATCCAGGGGATTTAGGGGCAGGTTTTTCCCATGTGCTGAAGTACCGCTATTGCCCGGAGCGATGTACAATTGATCGCAGCGTTTGCTTTGGGTGAGTTTCCAGGCAAGGGCATGTTCGCGTCCACCGGATCCAAGAAGGAGAATTTGCATAGTGTGGGTTTGATGTGTTTGGGCGGTAAAGCCCCCTTGGGGGTTGGGGGCGGGGCGGCGCAAAGGTAAAGTTCGTTGATAAGCTTATGTTAATAGAAGGTGGTAATAGCGGAAATTCGGGTAAACATTTTTTAATTTGCCCAGTAAATCCTTGTTCATGGATCGCCTTCTTGCACTGCTTTTTTCTGTTACGCTGATTATAGCTACTTCGCCACCACGTGTGGGCGTGGAAGGTTGTGATTATTCTGGAGGGATTTGCGTTGTGAGTAAGGTTGTAAAGGATAACTTCCAGTGCATCTTATCTTTCTCTTGTGAAAAGGGAACCGATGATGGGACAGAAGATTCCGGATGTTCCATGCCGGCCTGTTGTGTTTCCTCTTCCTGTTGTTGTTTGTGCCTGGTTCCGGAGCAGCCACAAATTTGTGGTCGCCCGGTTTTGATACAGGAAAAACGGATAAAACCCGGTTATTATCAGGGTTTTTATCCTCAGGAAGTGGCTCTTTCTATTTGGAAGCCTCCGTCCTTTGTTGTTTGAGTACTCATCCTCGGCGGCTAAACCCGTCGGTACAGGAGATTTCTTATTTCGGCGGCTAAACCCGCCAGTACATTCACTCAAACAACAATTTCAACATCATGAAAAATAAAGTTTTTGCCTTTACGGCAGCTATTCTCCTCTCTGCAGGTATTGCATTTGCCTTTGTTGGTACTGGATCTGACTCTTGCTGTGTTCCGCAAGATTGTTGTGAAACGGCAGCCAACCAAAGCTGTTGCGACGACCAGCCTTGCTGCGATATTCCTTGCTGTGAGGAATAATGCCGGTTTAGGTATCGGATAAAATGAAGGAGGCGATGATCTGTTTGATCGTCGCCTCCTGTTTTTTTACTGCCCAAACACAAACTGCACAATATTTGCCCCCATTTGCAAAGCCTTGGTGCGCAGCTCTTTGGGGTCGTTGTGTATATCGTCCCAACCGTCGCCGAGGTCTGTTTCAAAGTTGTAGAAACACACCAATCTGCCCTGATACAGCAGTCCGAAGCCTTGGGCGGGTTTGCCGTCGTGCTCGTGAATCTTGGGCATTCCGTTGTTGAAATTATATTTCTGGTGGTAAATGGGGTGGCTAAACGGCAATTCCACAAAATCCAGCTCCGGGAACACCTTTTTCATGGCCGGGCGCACGAAAGGATCGAGGCCGAAGTCGTCGTTCAGTATCAAAAAACCACCGCCTTCCAGGTAGGCGCGCAGGTTGCGGGCCTCCAGATCGCTGAACAGCATATTGCCGTGGCCGGTGGCGTACACGATGGGGTAGTTGAAGATTTCTGCGCTGCCGGGTTCTACGGTGGCGTAATCGTTCACTTCAAAATTGGTGCGCAGGTTTTCGTTGCAGAATTTGGCCAGGTTTTTCAGCGAATTGACGTCGTTGTACCAATCGCCGCCGCCGCTGTATTTCAGGAGGGCTAGTTTGAGGGTAGGCGGTGTGGTGAACGCAAAAGAAGCCAAGAGGGCTAGTGCCAATAAGCAATAACGCATAGATCTGATTATTTTTTGGGGTTAAAACCTGGAATCATCCACACTGTTCAAATATGCCTGTATTTCTCCAACCACAGACTGCACACAGCCATCTTCGAAGGGCGATTTCAGGTTGGCGAGTTTTACCAGATTCAGGAAAGAGCTGCTTCCGCCGGCCTGGCAAAGCCGAAGATAATCTGCCCAGGCAGATTTGTGATCCTGACGATCCTTGACCCAGAATTGAAAAGCACAAATTTGGGCCAGCGTGTAATCAATGTAATAGAAGGGAGAATTGAAGATATGGCTTTGTTTGTGCCAGAACCGACCCGCTTCCAGGTGTTCCACGCCATCGTAATCGCGGTGAGGCAGGTATTTTTTCTCCAGTTCGCGCCAAACCTGATTGCGTTCGGCGGGAGTCATGTCAGGCTGATCGTATATCCGGTGCTGGAACTCATCCACCGCGACGCCATAGGGCAGGAACTGAATGGCTCCTGCCAGGTGCATGAAATGATACTTATCAGTTTGATCTCCGAAAAACAGGTGCATCCATGGCCAGGTGAAGAATTCCATGCTCATGCTATGGATTTCCGCAGCATCGGCAGTAGGCCAGTGATATTCCTCTAGGGGAAAGCTTTTACTGCTCCAAACCTGAAAGGCGTGCCCGGCTTCGTGTGTGAGTACATCGATATCTCCGCTGGTTCCGTTGAAATTAGAAAAGATGTAAGGCGCTTCAAATTTGGAGATATAGGTACAGTAGCCTCCGGTAGCCTTGCCATCCCGGTTGACCAGGTCCATCAGGCGGGCATCCTGCATTCTTTTGAAAAAAACATCGGTATCCGGGCTGAGTTCCTGGTACATTTTAGCCGCATTGGCTACAATTTCTTCAGGCGTTCCGATGGGCTTCGGGTTCCCGCTGGCAAACTTGTAATCTTCGTCGTAGTATTTCAGGGAGGCTAATCCCAACCGAACGCGCTGGCGTTCGTACAGAGAGGAAGCAATGGGGACGATGTGTTCCAGAATTTGTTTTCGGAACTTGGCTACCATTTCCGGGCAATAATCAGAACGGCGCATCCGGGCGTAGCCAACATCCGTAAAAGACTTGAAGCCCAGTTTTTGGGCCATGCTGTGCCGGAGTTTGACCATTCCGTCGAAAATCGTTTCTACTTCGGGAGCATTATCTGCGTAGAATTGCCATTTAGCCTTGGTGGCTCTTTTGCGTGTTTCGCGGTCGTTGGAGAGTTCAACCGGCAACAAGCTACTGAGGTTGTATGATTTTCCGTCAAATTCGATCCTGGCCCGGGCCTTGATTTTGGTGTATTCCGTGCTGAGTGCGTTTTCCTGTTGAAGATCTTCCAGGATGGAAGGATTAAAGGTCTTCAAAGAGACTTCTGCCAGGACAAACAGGTGTTCTCCGAATTTTTGGGCGAGGACATCACGAAACTTTGAAGAAAGCAGCGCTTTGTACAGCTTGTTGTTCAAAGCCTCAAAAGAGGGCGATTGTTCGTCAAAATACTGATTTTCTGCTTCATAAAAGGGATCGGCAGTATTAGCGGTGTGCCGCACATAGCAGAGATTAAACATAGAACTGAATTCCTCCCGGACGGCAACAATTGCGGCAAGGGCGTCTGCCTGTGCTTCAGCGGAGGCTGATTTGCCAAACGACGTCAGATGTTGTTCAAATACCTGACTTAGATGTTCCATGTCTGGTCTGACATAGGGAAAATCGTCAAAAGAAGTGGTGGAAAGCGTATCCAAAGGGTTTTGCGTCATAAAATCTCTTGTAAGCATTTGGAAGGGGTATTAAAAGGGCATAAGCCGACCCTGTATACACGACACTGGCAAAATTACAGGAAAATTTCGGGCTGGAAAGGGGTCTAACACTTCAATTGGCAGTAAATCCGACCAAATGATTACTTTCGCCTTAAAATTGGCAATTAGATGCGTATTATCCTTCTTTTTTTCTTTTCCTGGGCTTCCATAAGCTTGGTTCAAGCACAAAGCACAGCCTATGTTTTACAGTTTGGCCCCACAGCCGGCTTGCAAAAATGGGACAATTCTTCCGGTCGGGAGCCTTTGTTTCAGTACCATGGCGCCATTAGCATGGAGACGATCAACAATGAAGACATGAGTGGCTCTTTTTATATGCAACTGGGCTACCATGTGAAAGGAAGTGCTACCCGGTATCGTTTTTTCAACGTTAACTCCGGCGCTCCGGGAGGTGTTTTTACCGAACGTTTCAAGTTCAACAATTTTTCCTACGCGATGGGTTTTAAACAGCGATTCAAGGAAAATAGTACCGGAACGGTTCGTTATTTTTACCAGGGTGGGCTGCGAGCTGATTACACATACAGTACGAATATTGATGAGCTTGTAGGTTCTGATCCGACCAGAAAACTGTTTTATCCGCTCATGGGCGGCGTACAGCGTTGGATGGCCGGGTTCACGTTGGGAGGTGGTGTGGAAGTTGATTTTGGAGAACTGGTTGGCGCTCAAATTCAACTTACTGTTAGTCCCGATGTAACGCCACAGTATCGGCAGAATGCCATACCAAATGTTCCGGACCCCTGGAATCCAGGTCAGAATATCACTATCCCCGAGCGTCGCATTCGCAATACAGCGATTGAATTGTCGATTGGACTCAGGTTGTTGCGCAAAGTGGTGTTGGTGGATTGACGGTTGACGGCTTACGGCTCAATTCGTGCAAAGCCACTCAATGTAAACCGTAAACCGTCCACCGTAAGCCGTCAACCGTTGGCCGTCAACCGTTGGCCGTCAACTCCTCCCAATATTCTACTGCGCGTCGGGTATGTGGGATACAGATAGAGCCGCCCACCATGTTGGCAACGGCGAACACTTCAAAAATTTGCTCGGTGGTAATGCCCAGTTCGTGGCTTTTTCCGAGGTGATATTTGATACAATCGTCGCAACGAAGAACCATGGAGGCAACAAGACCTAACAGTTCTTTGGTTTTGGTATCAAGTGCGCCTTCCTGATAGGTTTGATTATCCAGGCTCCAAAAACGTTTGATAACTTTATTATCCTGGGCCAGGATGCGATCATTCATGCGGGTACGGTAGTCGTTGAATTCCTGTACGAGTGACATATAAGTGTTTTTTCGTTATGATAAAGAGAGATTGCGTTGTGCTGGAATTGAATGACAAGCAAATAACCTGATTGTTCACCATTTAGCTAGAAACTTTATGCTTCGTGCAGCACTTTTGGATATGTATAACGGCGAGCAGAACCGTGGTATTCCGATGCTTAAAAGCATCTTGGGGAAATATCAGGAGGTTATGAGCTTTGATCATTTTGATGTGCGGGCGAAGTGCGAAGTTCCGGATCTTTCCTACAACATCTATGTTTTTTCCGGTGGGCCTGGAGATCCTTTGGAATCAGAAGGGCAATGGCAGGAACCGTTCTTTTCCCTGATTGAGCAGCTTTACAGGCACAATCAGGCCTCATTAGACGACAAAAAACACTGTTTTTTTATTTGTCACTCCTTTCAAATGGCCTGTCACCATTTTGAGTTGGGCGAGGTAACACATCGGTATAAAATGTCTTTTGGCACCTATCCGGTATATAAAACCCATCATGGAAAGGACGAGCCGTTTTTTGGGGCATTACCGGATCCGTTTTATATCGCAGACTTTCGCCGGTATCAGGTAACTAACCCGAACCATAAGCGATTTCGGGAAATGGGGGCTGAGATTCTATGTTTGGAGAAACTCCGGCCGCACGTACATTTTGAAAGAGCCATTATGGCGGTGCGATTTAGCCCGGAGATGATTGGCACCCAATTTCATCCGGAGGCAGATCCGGGCGGGTTATTGAGCTATTTTTTGGAGGAGGAACGTAAAAATTCGATTGTTGAGGAACATGGAGAATCCAGATATGACCGAATGATTCGGGATTTGGCCAATCCACAAAAGATACAGCGCACGTTTGAAACACTGATTCCCACCTTTTTAGACCATGCCATAGATGCATTAGGCGTAGAAGAATACGTTTAAGAGCGTGTTTAAAATTCTCTAAGAAAGGCAAGTAAATACAAAAGCGGTTCAATGCATGCTTGCATTGAACCGCTTTTTGCAAAAAGGAGTGGGCTACAAATAAGCTAATCCTTTAAAAATCAAGCACTTACATGTTTTTCCAGGTAGGTGACTGCCTGACCTACAGTCTGGATGTTTTCTGCTTCCTCGTCTGGAATAGATACATCGAATTCTTTTTCAAATTCCATGATCAGTTCAACGGTATCGAGAGAGTCTGCACCCAGATCGTTGATGAAGCTTGCCTCTGAGGTAACTTCTGATTCGTCAACGCCCAGTTTGTCAATGATGATTTTTTTTACGCGGTCGGCTACGTTTGCCATGTTTTTCTAAACTAGTTGGTGAAAAAAAGTCAATTTTTCAGGGTGCAAAGAAACGCCAACTGCCAGCTATATCAAAGATTTTCCGGTTATTTTTTTATTTTTAAGAAAACTTCTCCCCAATACACTTTTTGTAAATGACACACTTAGTAGAAGTAATTGTGTTCTAAAAGGCCAAACAGCGTTGCAAAATTGTCGCAAACCATGCATGAATTGTGTTGGAATTCTACATATTATCTCCTAATTTTGCGCCTTCTGGCTTATTGTATTTTTTACACTTTAATTGCAACAAAATGACTCTTACCGAAGCGGCAGCATTGCTTCAAAAAAATAAATCCGGCTTGCGCAAAGATGGTTCGCAGTTCACCAAGATCGTAGCAACGGTTGGGCCGGCATGTAGCGCACATGATAAACTACTTGAATTGGTACAAGCCGGGGTAGATGTATTTCGCCTCAATTTCAGTCACGGCTCTCATGCGGACCATTTGCAGGTAATTCAACGTATTCAGGCCATAAACAAGGAGCACAATCTGCATGTAGGCATTCTGGCCGATCTTCAGGGGCCCAAACTCCGTGTAGGCAAGATCAAGGATAATGCATTGCCTCTGGAAGAAGGAGACATCATTACGATTACCAACGACGAAAATGCGGAGGGGGTAAAAGACAACATTTACATGTCTTACGATCAATTTGCCGAAGATTGCGAGGTTGGTGAACGCATTTTGATGGACGATGGCAAGTTGATTTTTGAAGTCGCGGAAACCAATAAAAAGGATACGGTGCGGTTGAAAGCGCTTCACGGAGGTGTTTTGAGTAGCAACAAAGGGGTAAATCTCCCGGATACAAACGTTAAGCTTCCGGCGCTCACGGAAAAAGATCAGGAAGACCTGGATTTCATCCTTACACAGGATGTGAACTGGATTGCCCTTTCTTTCGTTCGGCGCGCGGAAGACCTGAAACCGGTAAAAGATGCCCTGGAAAGAACGGGTCACCAGGCCAAGGTGATGGCAAAAATTGAAAAGCCGGAGGCGGTGCGCAATCTTCGTGAGATCATTCGGGCCTGCAACGGTATCATGGTTGCCCGTGGTGATCTGGGTGTGGAAATGCCAATTGAGAAATTGGCCATGACTCAGAAAGACATCATTTCCATGTGTATGCAATATGCCCGCCCGGTGATTGTAGCTACGCAGATGATGGACAGTATGATCAACAATCCATCGCCTACCCGAGCCGAGGTGACCGACGTAGCCAATGCCGTGCTGGATGGTGCAGATGCCGTGATGCTGAGCGGTGAAACCTCCGTGGGTAAATACCCCAAACTGGTTATTCAGTACATGTCGAAGATTATTATGGAGGCAGAAAAGCAATATTGGCCTCAGATCAGCAATCGCCGTCCGAGTCCATCGCCGCAATTCATGCTGTATCATTCGGATGTTATCATATTCAGCGCTTGTAATGTAGCGGAAGAAATTGGCGCCAAAGGCATCGTAGGCCATACCGTATCCGGGTATACTGCGTTCAAACTCAGCAGCTTTCGTCCGAAGTCCAATATATTCATTTTCAGCGATCAACAGGTAAAACTGGGAGCATTTAACCTGTTATGGGGTGTACAATGTTTCTTTTACAACCGATTTACCACTACCGACGAAACCATCCAGGATTGTGTAGACATTTTGAAGGAAAGCGGTTATGTAAAATCCGGAGATACCATTATTAATACCGGATCCATGCCGATGGGCGCTCGTAAGCCAACCAATATGTTGAAAGTTACGGATGTAGAGTAGGTTGGTGTTTGAGTGTTTGAGTGAGGGAGTGTTTGAGTTGGCATTCGGCTGGGTATTACCACTAAGCCACCGGGGGCACTAAGGGAACGCCCTTCTGGTGTACTCAGTGATAGTACCCAGCCGAATGCCAACTAAAACACCCAAACACCCAAACACTAAAACACTAATTGCCCTTACCTTTGCCTTCTATGACTACAGCACAACACACACTTAAGATCTACAATACACTCTCCGGTAAGAAGGAGGAGTTCAAGTCTATTACCCCGGGACATGTGGGCATGTATGTTTGCGGACCAACGGTTTACAATGATGTTCATCTTGGGAACTGCCGGACATTCTGCAGTTTCGATATGATTTACAGGTATCTGTTGCATCTCGGGTTTAAGGTTCGGTATGTGCGCAACATCACAGATGTGGGCCACCTGACGGATGATGGGGAGGATAGAATGGCCAAGGGCGCCAAGGTAGCGCAGCTGGAGCCCATGGAAGTAGCCCAGCGTTACACGGTTGGATTCCATGATATGATGCGCATTTTCAATACCCTGCCACCCAGTATTGAGCCCAGGGCTACTGGCCATATTCCGGAACAAATCGAAATGGTGCAAGAGATCCTCAACAATGGTCTGGCTTACGAGCGCAATGGTTCGGTGTATTTTGATGTGCCTAAATTTGCTGCAAAACAGCCAGGGGTGTATGGTGCCGTGAGCGGTCGTATTCTGGACGATCTTTATGCAGAGACCAGGGAGTTGAAAAGCCAGGAAGAAAAAAACCACCCGGCAGATTTTGCCATTTGGATGAAAGCGCGTCCGCAGGATATTATGGTATGGAACAGTCCCTGGTCTGTTGGATTTCCGGGCTGGCACCTGGAGTGCTCTGCCATGAGCACCAAATACCTGGGCAAGACCTTTGATATCCATGGTGGTGGAAATGATTTGAAATTCCCGCACCACGAGAATGAAGTTGCGCAAAACCATGGAGCCTGCGGCTGCCATCCGGCCAATTACTGGCTGCATACCAATATGCTGTTGCTCAATGGTAAAAAAATGAGCAAAAGCGACGGGAATACCATCACGCCAACGGAGCTGTTTACCGGAACGAGCGATCACATGACCAAGGCTTATTCGCCTATGGCGGTACGTTTCTTCATGCTTATGGCGCATTACCGCAGCACATTGGATATTACAGATGAGGCGCTGATGGCTGCGGAAAAAGGTTTCCTCAAAATGATGGAAACGAACCGCTTGCTTCAGGCGTTAGCCGTAAATGCCAAAGATTTCGACGGGTCAGAAACAGAAACGGATCGCGCTATTTTGGCTTTGGTTCAGGATGCTTATGACGGCATGAACGACGATTTCAACACGGCTATTGCCATTGCATCGCTAAACGAGATCGGCAGTTATGTGCATAAACTGACAAACAAACAGATAGATGCCGGGGAGGTATCGCCTTGGGTGATTGAACGTATCAAGACCGTGTTTCAGGCATTTCTTTTTGATATTTTTGGATTGCAGGATGAATCTACTTCCGGTGCGGATACCCAAACCGTAGACGGTTTGATGCGCCTTATTCTGGATATCAGAGGTCAGGCGAGAGCCCAAAAAGACTTTGCCACCAGTGATAAAATTCGGGATGCGCTAACAGAGGTGGGCATTACCGTTAAGGATGGCAAAGAAGGCGTAACCTGGTCGAAATGACGTTAACGGCTTACGGTAGAGGTTCTTTTGTGATTTGCAGATATGAAACGAACGCTAAAAGCAGATCTACCGTCTACCGTAGGCCGTTTACCGTAAGCCGTCTATTTACTTTTCGTCAATTTTTTAAATTCAGGCATATCTTCCCACCAATTTATCAGAGATTTGCATCTTTAATGTAACGAATACCTTCTGTTTGGGTATTTCTTGCATTTCAAAATAAATGTCGTTCCTCGTTCCTGATCATAACATTTAAGCCATGTCGACAGACGATCGTATCCGAAAACGGCGATCTTTTAGAATGCCGCTACTGATTCTTGGAATCAGTATGACCGTTTTTTACCTTGGTTTAGGCGGATGGTTGTTGCTTGACAGAAGTTTTTTGCCTGATATTCAACTTGAATTTCGCAATATTTTTGCCATTATGTTGTTGGTTTATGGCTCTTACAGGGGTTGGCGGGTTTATTCTGATTACCTTTAAATGACATGGATATGGTACGCTATCTTTTGGTTTTTGCTGTCCTGGGAATGCTTTGGACAGCTTGTGCAGAACGCGATAAAACGGGCAAAGTATTGGATACTATCACTACAGGAGAGATCTCCGTTGCGGTGGAAGATGGATACAAGCCTGTAATAGCCTCCTGTATTGATGTGTTTGACTCCATTTATCGAACGGCCAAAATCAACCCACGTTATGTGTCTGAAGGGGAGGCCTTCAAAGCATTGATTGATGATTCGGTACAGGTGGTGGTAGTAGGCCGTCAGCTGGCAGATAAAGAAATGGAATATTTCCAGTCGCGCGGGTTCAAACCACCTACAACACCCATTGCATTTGATGCGTTGGGTATCATTCTTAATCCGGGAAACCTTGATTCTGTACTAACGGTACAACAGGTAAAGGATATTCTGAGTGGAAAGATCACCAACTGGAATGAAATCAATCCCAAATCCAAACTGGGAAAAATCCTGGTGGTATTTGATAACCCGATGAGCGGAACCCTGCGTTTTGTCAAAGACTCTATCATTTCCGGACAGGAGTTGTCTGCACAGGCCACCGCGCTGAAAACCAACGAAGAGGTAATCTCCTATGTGGGTAAAAACAAAAGTGCGCTGGGAATTATTGCCGCTAACTGGATTTCCGATACGGACGATTCCGGTGTACAGCAATTCCGGAAAGAGATCCGCATCGCAGATATAGCCAAAGAGGCCGGCAAAGAAGGCTATGGCCCTTATCAGGCTTACCTGGCTACCGGGGATTATCCGTTCAAACGGACCATTTATATCATCAATGGGCAGGGGCGCCGCAATGGCTTGGGCGCCGGATTTGCTTCTTATCTGGCACGCGATGGTCAGCGAATTTTCCTTAAAGAAGGTCTTTTACCGGCCAATGCAGTCACCCGTTTAGTTAAAACCAGCCGAGAATAATTAAATAATTGTCAAAAGTCACTTAAGAATGTTCATTTTGCCGTCGGTGTGCGTCCTATAAACAGGAACATCGCTTTTCCGAAATGACAAGCGAATTGAACCATCTGTCTTAAAACACAAAACTTTTTCCGAACAATGACAAATCTTCTGAAGAAAGCTCTTTTTATCGTGGCAATGTTGGTTGCCAAAATGGCCTTCGGCCAGAGCCATGCACCAGGCTTGGAGGCTATGCAGCTGGAGGACTGGGACAAAGCCATTAGTGTTTTTTCTGGTCTGACGCAGGCCAACCCGGCAGATCAAAGTGCTTTTTTGAGCCTGGGTAATGCTTACCTGGCAAAGGGCGATAAGGCAAATGCTATTGCAAACTTCAAAAAGGCTTTTGACGCAAAATCAGACGCTCCTATGGCTTTTGTAGCCAACGGACGTATACTTCTGGTGCAGGATAACAACCTGATCGAAGCAGAAAAGCAATTTATCAAGGCAAAAAAATACGCCAAAAAAGATATGACCACCTGGCGTCAGATTGGTGAATCCTATTTCTTTTACCTTGAACCAGGCGCCTCAAAACCTAGCCTGGCCAAGGCTAAACAATACCTGACTGAAGCATTGGACGTATCTACCAAAGATTTCCAATTGCAAATGAGCCTGGGTACCTGCTATAAAGAAATGTCGGAAGGCGGTCCTGCCGCTCAGCACTATGAATTTGCGCAGGCTTTGGAGCCCCAAAACCCGTTGCCAAAACTAATGCTGGCCAAGGTGTATCGCATCGGTAAGGTGGCTGATAAACCCCTGATCAACTACAATAATGCCATTGCCGTAGCACCAAACTACAGCCCGGCCCTGCGTGGAAAGGCAGAATACCTGTTCTTTGTATTGGGTAAGTATGATGAAGCACAGGTTGCCTATAAAGATTTGGTGGAAAAAGGCTCTGAGGTGAAAATTGAAGATGAAATGCAGTTGGCTAACTGCTATTACCTGACCAAGGACTGCAAAAACTGTAGCGAGTTGGTAGAAAAGATCCTCAAAAAAGATCCGACGAAGAACTACCTGCGTCGTTTACAAGCTTATTGCGACTATGAAAACGGTCAATACGAGCGTGGCTTAAAGACCTTGAACGAATACTTTAAAATCGTTCCGCAAGACAAAATTTTGCCATCTGACTATGACTATCACGCTAAGCTGATCCTTCAAACCAAGGGCGATACAACACTGGCGATCAACGATTATTTGAAAGAAATCGAGATGGACAAGAGTCGCTGGAAGCTGTATGAAGACATCGACAAGCTGGAGTGGAACCGTAAAAACTTTTGCGGCGCCCTGAAGGTGTATAAAATGTACCTGGATTCTGTTCCAACCCCGAAAGCAACGGAATGGTATAACCTGGGTATGCGCTACTACTTCTGTAAAGAAGCCCCCATGCGCTATGAAAATGCAGAAAAAGCTTTTGCAAAGGTTACCGAAATCAACCCTGCAGCCGCTATCGGCTGGCTCTGGGCTGCTAAATCAGCGGCATTCCAGGATCCGTCTCCGGATTCCATTGCCGTTCATCCGGAACTGGCCAATGATTACGGTAAGGCGCTGACATACTACGAGAAGTACAGCGAAATTGCCGGCGCCGACAAAGAGAAGAACAAAAAAGACCTGCTCAAAGCATACCAGTATATTGCATACTGCTACTTTGTAAAGGTAGATACTGCCAAGTTTGCTCCAGTAATGGATCTGTGGCAAGGTCTTGAAACAGATGCTGCGCAACAACAGGTAATTAAAGAAATGCGTGAGGCTTTTGGTAAAGATGCTGCACCGCAACCCAATGGGGGCGGGAAGAATAAGTAATACCAAAAGTTGTTTTTGAAGATAAAAAGGAGCCATCCCCGATCTTTCGGGGATGGCTTTCCTGTTTTCAATTGCAGGATAGTTTTGTTAAAACTTGTCAGGCAGCGATTTTTCCGGATGATGCATCTTGATTTCTGCGTACCTTCGGGGAGTTGCTAACCCCCGAAAGCCAGCGCCTCAGGTGCACCCAATTATCGAATCCTTTGGACGAACACGAACTCATTCGAGGTTGCTTGCGCGGGTCTGCGCAATGCCAGCGAGATTTGTACGAGCGTTTCGCAGGCAAGATGTACGCTGTATGTCTGCGCTATGCCCGTACGCGTGAGGATGCTGCTGATATTTTACAGGAAGGTTTCGTGAAGGTCTTTACCAAACTGGATCAATTTCAGTTTCAGGGTTCTTTTGAAGGGTGGATTCGCAGGGTTATGGTCAATACGGCATTGCGCGCATATCAAAAACAACGCTATGATTATGAACAAACGGGGTATGAGCGCATGCCCGATATGCCGGTAGATCCGGATGCCGTTTCGCTGCTTTCCGAGGCTGAATTGATGGGCCTGGTGCGGCGTTTGCCGGATGGATACAGATCTGTTTTCAATTTAGTGGCCATTGAAGGCTACTCACATGCCGAAGCAGCGGATATGCTGGGAATTCAGGAAAGTACTTCCAGATCTCAGCTCACCAAAGCCCGGCGATATCTGGAGGAAGAGGTGAGCAAAATACAGAAAATCGTAACTTGAGAGATATATCCATGATTAATATGGAAGACCAAAAAAAACATCTGGACGAAATCTTTCGTCTAAGGCTGCACGATGCCGAGGTTCCCCCGCCTCCATTTGTGTGGCCGGCAGTAGAACAGGCTTTGCAGCAGAAGCGCCGCAGAAGGCCACTGCTGTTTTGGTGGTTTGCCGGCGCAGGTACGCTTGTGTTTGGTGCTGTAGCGCTGTGGATGCTGAATAGTCCGGAAACCACGGAGTTGTCAGCTTTCCGTTTGCCAACAGCTTTGAATAACACCGGCAAGACAGCCCTGGAAAGCCCGGCACCATCTATGGCAGCTCCGCAGTTAGGCGCAGAGCAACAGGTGGAAATGGTTAAGCCTGTAACAGAGGTTCAAAAGACCAAAAAGAACAACAAAGAGGACGTATATCCCCAGGCCAATGCTAATCCGGCCATGATGGAAGTAAAAAGTGGGGAAGTATTGGTGCAAAATATTTCTGAAAGAGAAAACACGGCAGAAACCATATCGGCAACAGAAAAAGCCACCCTGGATATCATTAACCTGCCAGGCTTAAGTACCGGAAGTACATTGGCCTTTAAAGCAAAAGGGGCTAACGTAATGCTTAAGCCCATTTCCCTGCATGCACGTCGTAAAAAAGTTCAGCCAAAGGTTTGTTACGATTTCAACCGGCACCCAAGCGCCATATTGCTGGATATCTATGCTGGTCCGTCTATCGCACAGCGTTCACTAACCAGCAGACTGGATGATGAGCCATACCTGAAACAAAGGCTCACTACCGAGCGCAGAGATTTAGCCTTTAATGCCGGTATTCGGGCATCATTGATGTTCAGTCGAAATTTCCTGTTGCGGACGGGTCTTCATTATGATCAGTTCACGGAAGTATTCGAGTATATTGATCCAACCTCTGTTATCTATGAGTTGAAGTTTACGCCAGGCAACCCAATTCCAGACACCCTGGGGGTAAAATATGGCGAAAACTATTTGAAGACCTATAACCGCTATGGCATGCTGGATATTCCATTGATGGTTGGGGTAGAAATGCGTAGTGGACGCAGCGGATTCAATATTAATGCCGGTATATCCGCCAATGTTTTGTTCTGGAAACGCGGCGCCATTATGGATCCGCAAACACAGGAGCCGGCACGATATGGTGGAAAAAAGGAAACGCTTTCAGAAGACGTATTTCGCACCCGATTGAGTTTGAGTGCAGGCGCTTCAGTACAGTGGTATTGGCACATTTCACCACATTGGCGCTTATATGCAGAGCCTTCTTTCCGTCAGGTGCTACGGCCTGTAACGCTTAAAAATCATCCTGTGGAGCAACGATACAGCATACTGGGATTGAGATTGGGTGCCACAAAGATTTTTTAACAAAAGCTGAGGCAGCGATATCAGCCGGATTTGCCTCTTGAAAAAATCAAAATGCCAATTAAACGAGAATATATGTTTAGCATTCGCTGGTCATACGTATGGTTGTTACTGGCTTTCGTAGGATGCCGCAAGGATGTAGATGATTTTCAAATCTACGCGCCATCTGCCACGGAGTTGGGGGCGTTACTGTCTGACAGAGTGCCATCGTCGGCGTCAGTATCTACCTTTAACCTCAGTAATTTGTCTTCAGATAAAGTACTGGAAACCTCCAGCGGGGTTCAGGTTTTCCTGGTAGACACGGATCAGCTATTTGGCAAACAGGGCAGTGGCATCCCGGTTCCCTGCAGTACCTGTCCGGATTTAAAGATAGAAGTTACAGAGGTTATAGACAAAGGAGACATAGTTGCCCGGGGATTGCATACCATTGGCGATAGCAATAAAGTATTTGAAACGGCCGGGGTAATCCGTATTAAGGCAAATTGTAGTGGTCAGGCCCTGGAGTTGCTGCCTAACAGAACGCTGAAAGTAAACCTGCCTAAACCCAATACAACAGATGATTTTTGGGTGTTTGACAGAGATACAGAGGATAACAAGCCCTGGAGCATCACCCCCCGGCCGGTATATGAGGCAGAATGGCCTTCGGCCAATGGTTCAACCCAATATGGTTACGAGTTGGTATTGAGCCAGCTAGGCTGGGCGGCGGCAGGCAAATTCATTCCGGATCAAACCTCCAGTTTTTGCTTACAAATGCCTACCGGATTTGGTGATCAGAACACCCTGACCTATGTAGTATTCAAGGATCAACAGGTGGTGTTGCCGTTGACGTTCGATTTGGGAAAAAATTTATTTTGTTACCCCAAAATGCCGGTAGGCTATCAGGTACAAACCATTGCAGTGAGTAAACTGGGAGATCAGTTTTATCTCGGGAAAGCACAAACGGAAGTAGGTACCAATGCTGTATTCCCGATGAATACACAAGTCATGACTGAAGAGGCTGTAATTAACTTCGTAAAGAGCCTTTAAGATATCCGTGTTTAGTAATTTCGTACATAGCCGAGTTGGGAAAGTCCGACTCGGCTTTTTTATTGGTCATTTTGGCAATTCAGTTCAACGTATTTTGTCATCTTGAGCTTAGCGAAAGATGACAAAACACGCTAAGTCAAAGTCCATAAACGCCCCTTAAAAGACTCCCAATTGACCCCTAACCTACTACCCCTTCATCTCTGCCGGAGTAAGCCTTCGGTAGTGTCCCATTTTGCTGTATTTATCAATACGAGCTAAAATGCGCTCTTCCGGATCCATAGGCATCACCTTGGCTAATTCAACCTTGATGTGCTGTTTGAGGTTTTCAGCCATTTGCTCGGGCGCATTATGGCCACCGCCCAGAGGTTCCTTGACAATGCCGTCAATCAGTCCGAAGGAAAGCATATTATCTGCATCGAGTTTCAATGCTTCAGCGGCTTGCTCCTTGAAGTCCCAGGAGTGCCACAGGATAGAGGAACAGGATTCCGGCGAGATTACGGAATACCAGGTGTATTCCAGCATAAATACCTTGTCTCCCAGGCCAATGCCCAGTGCGCCGCCGGAAGCGCCTTCACCAATGATGTAGCAGAGAATGGGCACTTTAAGCTGTGCCATTTCAAACAGGTTGCGGGCAATGGCTTCCGCCTGACCGCGCTGTTCGGCTTCCAGGCCCGGGAAAGCGCCGGGGGTATCAATGAGTGTTATCACCGGGAATCCAAAACGTTCGGCCATTTTCATGAGGCGCAGTGCCTTTCTATAGCCTTCCGGGTTGGCCATACCGAAGTTGCGGTACTGGCGCATTTTGGTGTTCACACCTTTTTGGTGCCCGATCACCATCACTGTTTGGCCATCCAGATCGGCCAGGCCCCCCACAATGGCGTGGTCATCACCCGCATAGCGGTCGCCATGCATCTCGATGAATTTGTTGCACATGGTGGTGACATAGTACAGGGTATAGGGGCGTTCCGGATGGCGGGAAAGCTGTACTTTTTGCCAGCCGGTGAGGCTGGCGTATATTTCTTCGCGTTTGTTCTTGATTTTGGATTCTAGTTCCAGGATCATTGGACTCACGTCCAGTTCGCCTTTTTCGCCTACTTCTTTGAGCTTTTCGAGCTGTTCGTAGAGGGCTTCCAGCGGCTTTTCAAAATCCATGAAAGTCATTGACATAGCGATGTTATTCGGTTGCGGTTTTAGAAAGGGCGGGCAAAGATACGTTTTGGATGAAGTATTTAGTGTGCAGGATTTTTTTGCGTGTTGATGGAAAATTTTTTTCAAAAAATTTGTCTGAACGGAAACAATACATCTATCTTTGCCCCGCTTTTGAAGAAAAGCATTGGATCGGTAGTTCAGTCGGTTAGAATGCCGCCCTGTCACGGCGGAGGTCGCGGGTTCGAGTCCCGTCCGGTCCGCAAAAGTAAAGGTCAACATCCTGGGAATCAGGTTGTTGACCTTTTTTGTTTTTCGTTTGAGTATGGATTTGGGTATGGAAACAAAAAAACCACCTTATTTTGTAAGGCGGTTTTTTACAACCAACGGTTTCTAGGAGGGCTACTTTCTTAGCAAATTATGATCCTTGTCAAGCCAGAATGCGTAAAAGATTGAATCTCGTCTATATCCATGGATCCTTTTCTCACCATCAATCCTTAGCTCAAACAGGGTAATATCATCTGATAAATTTTTTTTAAATTCAGAATCCGGGTATTGGCTCTTGTCTATTACGGTATAAGCAAAACCCGTTTTACCCTCTCCTTTTCTTGCTTGACCATATACTTGTTGCCAAGTGTGGCAAGATAATTTTTCCTGAAATGCCCAAAAGGCTTTCATGTCATGTTTACCCCAATCACTGAAACACTGGGTGTCAAAATCAATGAATCGAAGTGAAACAAATACATTAGCCTCATTTCCAGATTGTTTCCAACCATCCAGTTTCGCCACATTCTCGTTTAGGAAGGAATTCTTTTCATCTCCTTTGGCAGCAAATTGGGGAATGAGCGAACTTGTTTTATTTCGTTTAGGTTTAGCCATTCCGTAATTTGCTATAAAAAGTTTTCATGGACTCAAGAGTAATTTCAACATTAGATGCAGCATGAGGGGGTGTGTTTCCACGTGCAATTATCCAAGGCATTTCAGAATGTGTCAATGCTTCAAGATGTGCTCCTGAGTGTTCACCATAAATTCGATTTATGTCACAAAGCAAAGCGTAAGTTTTGTCATAAGTAAAAGCAACTTTTTCAATTTCTATTTGTGAAAGGTTTATTGAATAATCCTTGCCAGTGCTTTTGAACCTATCCCAAAGACTTCTTACCACAGGCCCATGCGCCCATGCTTCAATCTTCTCATTAAAAAGAGGTTTGTCAAAAATCGTATAATGCCATGCTTGGGCGTAATAAACCAATTTTTGAAGCTTTAATGGGGAAATGCTATCTCCCTTTTCTGGACTTAATCGCCCTAAAAAGAAATCAGCGATCTGATTTACCGAATAAATTGTATCCATTGTTGACGACGCTTAACACTAAATGTTTTATTTATTTAACAAAGTTATGTTCCGGTGAGTTGTCTACCAAATTCTTTAACAATTTTGTGTAAAAATTTGGTTATCCAAGAGATGTCGAAATTAAAAATCAAAATAATGCAAACAATTTGTTTGTGTTATTTTGATTTTTAATTACCCAATCCTAACAAAGGCACGGTGCACTGCTTATAAAGACCAAACAGAAACTCGATTCGCGATAACTCAATGCCAATGACTTATCAGGCACCTCCCAAATAGATGTGAAAAATTGTTCAATCTTAGTCTATATTTACAACTTTGTACTTCCTTGTGAAATACAGGACAAATCTGTCCAAAAGGTTTTGCCCTAAAATAGTCGCCTTTAGTTGATACACAACCTTAAAATACTTTTGAGGGTCATCGGACTTCATTAAAATTCTCGTTTCCATTCTTTTTCTTATAATAGAATCAAGGGCCAAAACCATAAGCGAGCTATCCAAATATAAAATTGCTGTCTTTGCTGAATTTACTATTTCCCCAGCAAAAACCTTTGCTGAAGCTTCATCATTGGTAGACTCCTTTAAGATTTTATACGAGTAAGCCTTTTCGCTATAAAGCTCACTAAACTTGACGTACCGATCATAAATTTGTTTGTTTTTTAGTAGTCTCAAAGTGTCCAAAGTATTGTCTCCCACTAATTCGTAAGTTAGATCCGTAATTTCCAGTAAGCTAAATTTGGCATTCAACTTAAACGCTATGTCCTCGTGGTACTTTCTTACGGCTGATTTAAGAGCTGCTATTTCGACTTGGTTCTGTCCAATTGCGTGCGCTGTCACCAAGAGAAAAAACAGGGGGAAGTACTTTTTCATTTTATGCAAATTTTATTGTTTAAATTTCATACATTTCATTTTGAGCTTAAACACTAACAAAGGTT